>NZ_JBSFWR010000035.1:0-72414 GCF_053594915.1 Kitasatospora sp. NPDC002543
GTCAACATATCTGGCGTTGACTTTTGGCACGCTGTTGAGTTCTCAAGGAACGGACGCTTCCTTCGG
The DNA here is from genome assembly GCF_053594915.1 of Kitasatospora sp. NPDC002543. NCBI lineage: Bacteria > Bacillati > Actinomycetota > Actinomycetes > Kitasatosporales > Streptomycetaceae > Kitasatospora > Kitasatospora sp. NPDC002543. Next base: position 67 of record NZ_JBSFWR010000035.1, read on the forward strand.
ACCGCCTTCCAGCGGACCCTCCGGGCTTCGTTCTTTCGTGTTTCCAGCTTATCAGATGTTTTCCGCTCCGTTTTCCGGAGTTTCATTCATCCGATTTCCCGAACTGGCCGGGTCCGCTTTTCGCGACGTCCACCACATTAGCGCATTCCGAGTGTCACTCGAAATTCACACTCACCCGGTCGACGGAAACGCCGATGAACCCATTTTCATGGGGATCATGAGTGAGAGTGGGTCTTGCTGAGTGGGGTGGCCGCTCCAGCGACTCGTTCAACACTAGGCCACCTGGAGGACATCGTCAAACACCGAGGGCCGGATCTGTCCAGATCCGGCCCTCGGTGCTCAAAGCCGCAGCTCAGAGCGTGTGTGTTTCAGCCGGCCCTCAGCCGGCGGCGACCAGCTCCGCCGCGGCCAGGTTCCGCTTGCCGCGCCGCAGCACGAGCCAGCGGCCGTGCAGCAGGTCGGCCTCGGCCGGCACCGCTTCCTCATCCGTCACCTTGACGTTGTTGAGGTAGGCACCACCCTCCTTGATCGTCCGGCGGGCGGCCGAACGGCTCGGCGACAGCCCGACGGCGACCAGCAGGTCGACCACCGTCTGGAGTTCGGTCACCTCGGCCTTCGGGACCTCGGCCAGGGCGGCGGCCAGGGTCGGGGCCTCCAGGTCGGCGAGGTCGCCCTGACCGAAGAGCGCCTTGGACGCGGCGACCGCGCGCTCGTACTGCTCCGCGCCGTGCACCAGCGTGGTGAGCTCCTCGGCGAGGGCGCGCTGGGCGAGGCGGGCCGCGGGGCGCTCGGTGGTCTCGCGCTCCAGCTCCTCGATCTCCTCCTTCGAGCGGAAGCTGAAGATCCGCAGGAAGTTGGGGACGTCCCGGTCGTCCGCGTTCAGCCAGAACTGGTAGAAGGCGTACGGCGTGGTCAGCTCGGGGTCGAGCCAGACCGTGCCGGACTCCGTCTTGCCGAACTTGGTGCCGTCGGCCTTGACGATCAGCGGCGTGGCCAGCGCGTGGACGGACTTGCCCTCGGCCTTGCGGATCAGGTCCGCGCCGGCGGTCAGGTTGCCCCACTGGTCGCTGCCACCGGTCTGCAGGGCGCAGCCGTAGCGGCGGTTCAGCTCCAGGTAGTCCATGCCCTGGAGGATCTGGTAGCTGAACTCGGTGTAGCTGATGCCCGCGTCGGAGTTCAGCCGTCGGGCGACGGCCTCCTTGGCGATCATGTTGTTGACCCGGAAGTACTTGCCCACATCGCGCAGCAGGCTGATCGCCGACATTCCGGACGTCCAGTCCAGGTTGTTGACCATGCGCGCCGCGTACGGGCCCTCGAAGTCAAGGAAGCGCGAGATCTGGCCGCGCAGGCGCTCGACCCAGCCGGCCACCGTCTCGGGGTCGTTGAGCACGCGCTCGGCGGTGGGCTTCGGGTCCCCGATCAGGCCGGTGGCGCCGCCGACCAGGCCGAGCGGGAGGTTCCCCGCCTGCTGGATGCGACGCATGGTGAGGATCTGCACCAGGTTGCCGAGGTGCAGGCTCGGCGCGGTCGGGTCGAAGCCGCAATAGAACGTGACCGGGCCGTCCGCGAACGCCTTGCGCAGTGCGTCCTCGTCAGTGGACAGGGCGATCAGCCCACGCCACCGCAGCTCGTCGACGATGTCCGTCACGGTCACGCTTCTCCTTCGATCAGGCGTCCGCCCAGTGCCGGCCCGGTTCGATCGGGCCCCGGGTCGGTACGACTCCAGCCTGATAGAGCCTACGCGGTTCCGGCCAGCGAGTTTTCCCCGAGGCACCCGACCGGACCGGACGACGTGCTGCTCCGGGCCCCTCCCCGATACCGGAAATTCCGTTGTTCGACGGCTATGGGCCCATTCAGAGTGGTTCCACCGCCGTGCGGCGGCAGTGACGTGTGTGGAGACGGTCGTGCCGCCGTGGCACGCCCGTGGAAAGGGTGTGCCGAGTGCGCAACACGCTGGTTCTGAACGCGAGCTACGAGCCCCTGACGACGGTGTCGCTCCAGCGCGCCGTCGTCCTGGTGCTCCAGGACAAGGCGGTGGTGGAGCAGGCGCATCCGCTGCGCTCGATCCGGGGAACGGGTGTGACCGTCCCGGTGCCACGGGTGATCAGACTGCAACGGTTCGTACGGGTGCCGTTCCGACAACAGGCACCGTGGTCGAGGCGGGGTGTCCTGGCCCGGGACCAGCACCTGTGCGCGTACTGCGACCGGCGGGCCACCACCGTGGACCACCTCCAACCCAGGTCGCGCGGTGGTGCCGACAGCTGGATGAACACCGTCGCGGCCTGCGCGGAGGACAACCAGCGCAAGGCCGACCGCACGCCGGAGCAGGCCGGGATGAAGCTGCTGCGCCGCCCGTTCGTACCGACTCCGCAGGCCAGTCTGATGCTGGCGCTCGGACTGCGCGGCTCGGAGGTCCGGGACCTCGCCGACTGGCTGCCGGCCATACCGGGCCGGCCGGTCTCGGCGGCGTGAACCGGCCCCGTTGACGAGTGGGGCGGGCGGAACGAACCGGACGAGCGCGGCACACGGGGCGAGCGGGGTGCACCGGACGAGCGGGGAGAACCGGGCGAGAGGCCTCAGTCCTTCGCCTGGTACCCCGCCGCCGTGCCGTAGTTCGTCGAATGCTCGGGCACCACGACCACCTGTCCGCCGCCGATCAGCACCCGTCCGGAGATCAGCAGCGAGCCGGTGCCGGCCGGGAAGTTGCCCCCGGTCGCCTCCCGGCCGCCGGCCAGCGGGAACCGGCTGAGGCGGGCGGGCTGGTCGCGGCGCTCGTCGGCGGCGAGCACCAGCGAGCCGCCGTCGATGCCGACCGCCCGGACGGCGCCCTTGGCGGTGGTCGGCGTCTTCCAGCGCTGCTTGCCGGTGTCCAGGTCGTAGCCGACCGCGGCCACCGACCCGCCGCCGTTCGGCGGGTCCACGGTGGTGACCATGGTGCGGCCCTCGAAGTACACGCCGGGAGTGGCCGAAAACGTACCGTGGGCGACGTCCAGTCGGCCGCCGTCGACGGCCACCGGGATCTCGGCGGCCGGGTCGCCGCCCGTACCCCAGGCGAACACCCGGTCGTCCTCCGGCTTCGCGCCGGTGGTGAGGACCACGGACGGCTCGGCCGACAGCACGGTCACCGTCTTCGGCTGGTTGTTCAGGCCCCGCCACCAGCCGACCTTGCCGTCCGCGACGTTCAGCGCGACGGCCTGGTCGGCGGGGGTCGAATCGGCACAGGAGGAGGCGACGAACACGGTCTTGCCGCCGACGCCCCCGGACAGGGTGCAGAACTTGCCCTGCCCGGTGTACTGCCAGATGTCCTTCCCGTCGGCCGACTCCCACGCCAGCACCCGGTCGTCGCCGACGGCGACCACCTTGTCCTCGGTGACGCCGACCCTCGCCGAGTAGGCGCCCTTGGTGTCCGAGAGCGTCTTCGTCCAGGCGGTCCTGCCGGTCTTGGTGTCCACGGCGGCCACCAGCGTGCAGGGGCTCTTCGGATCCGCCTGCGGACGGAACAGCGCCGCGCCCAGGCCCGCCTGGTTCACCCCGGAGGACAGTCCGCACGGGACGGCCCCGGCGGCCGGCGGCTCCACCGACCAGGCCTGCTTGCCGCCCGCCCGGTCGTACGCGTGCACCCCGGAGCCGTCGGCCCGGACCACCGCGTCGGCCAGCAGCCAGCTGCCGATCAGCGTGTCGTCCCCCGCGGAAACACCGGACCCGCCGGACGCGCCGGGCGCGGCTGACGCGCCGGACCCGCCGGCCACGGTGGGCTGCGCGGCCCAGGCCCGGGTGTGCGCCACCGCGAAGCCCGGCTCGCCGCCGCTGCTCGCCGCCGCACTGCCGCCGCCCTCGGCCCCGACCATCAGGCCGGCCGCCACCAGCACTCCCAGCGCGGCCACCCCGGCCCCGGTCCGCACCAACAGGGCCTTGCGGCTGGGCACGTGCTCGCCAGTCAGCACCGCGTCGGCGGCCTTCCGGGCCTTGGCGGAGAGCGAGGCGCCGGAACCGCCGGCGGCGCCGGCACCTCGACGGGCGGCCGCCCTCGACGTCCCGGCGGGTTCGGGCCGCGGCCCGGGGGTCTGCGCCGCGGCGGGCTCCACGGGCTTCTCGGAGACGGGCTCGGGCGCCGACTCCGCCGCCTCGACGTGCACGTAGCCGTCCGCCGAGTACTCCGCGCCCGCCGGGACGTACAGCGTCTCCTCGACGGCCTGCTGGGGGGCGGTGTACGGCGCGTAGGGCTGGTACGGCTGCTGCTGGTACTGCTCCTGGCCGCCGTACCCGTCCTGGACGTAGCCGCCCTCGACGTACCCGGTCCGGCCGGAGCCGCTCCGGTCGTAGCCGGACTGGTCGTAACCGGCCTGTTCGTAGCCGGACCGGTCGTAGCCGCCCTCGTGGTACCCGCCCCGGTCGTAGCCGGTGTGGCCCTGGACGCCGTGGGCGCCCTGGCCGAACTGCGCCTGCGGCTGCTGCCCGTACTCGGCCGGGCCGTAGCCCGCCTGCGGGTGCTGCTCCGGCTGCTGCCACTGCGACGGCTGCGGCTCGGCGTACCCACCGTACGCGCCGTTCTGCCAGTCCGAGTGGCCCTGGGGCGGCCACGGCTGCTGGGAGTGGGCGTCTCCGAAGGGCTCCTGCGCCATCCGTTCCGTCCCTCCCGAGCCCTGCCTGCCCGCCTGCCTGCCGATGCGGCAGTCAGCATCTCACGCCCGCCCGCGGGCACGGCCCGGGCCCTCACTCGAACGGCGTCAGGCCTCCACGCCCGTACGGCGTCAGGCCTCCGACGCGGCCCGCAGGGCGTCGTCGATCCGGGCGGCGAGGGTGAAGTCCAGTGCGGTGAGGCCGCCGGCGCTGTGGGTGGACAGGACGAAGCGCAGCGTGCGCCAGCGGATGTCGATGTCGGGGTGGTGGTCGAGCGCCTCGGCCTGCTCGGCGACGGCGACGACCACCCGGATCGCCGCCGGGAAGTCCGGGGCGTCGGCGGTGCGGGTGATGCTGTCGCCCTCCCGCGTCCACCGGGGCAGCACCGCCAGGGCCGCCGTGATCTCGTCCTCGTTCAGCCGTGCCCTGCTGCTCATCGGCGCGCTCCTGGTGGATCGTCGGTCCGGGGTGCCCGGGGATTCCGGGTGCCCCTGGGTTCCGGCCCCCGGGAGGTCCGGGGTGCCGTCGTCAGGCGGCCTTCCGGCGCGGACGGGCCAGCAGCTCGCCGCCGCAGTTGGGGCAGGTGGCGGCCATGGCCTCGGTGCAGTCCGGGCAGAAGGTGCACTCGAAGGAACATATCGAGGCGTGGGCGTCCGCGGTCAGCGACACCGCGCAGCGCTCGCAGCTCTCGCGCATCTCCAGGGCCATGGCGTACTCCTCCGTTCTGTCCATGATCTGACGTTCGCTCGGCTCGGCTCGGCTCAGCTCAGCTCAGCTCAGCAACAGTTTGGCGACGGCCACCAGGCCGACCACCACGATGACGCCCCGCAGCACGACCGGGGACAGCCGACGGCCCACCTTCGCGCCGAGCAGCCCGCCGACCAGCGAACCCGCCGCGACCAGGCCCGCGGCGGTCCAGTTCACCGTCGAGGTGAAGAGGAAGAAGAGCGCGGCGACCCCGTTGACGATCAGCGCGAGGGCGTTCTTCACCGCGTTGATCCGCTGGAGGTCCTCCTGGAGGAGCATGCCCATCAGCGCCATCAGCAGCACGCCCTGCGCGGCGCCGAAGTAGCCGCCGTAGATGCCGGTCAGGAACACCCCGACCAGCAGCACCGGGCTGCCGTCCGGATCCCCGCCGGGGCGGCGGCGGGCGGCGACGGCCCTGGCCACCCGGGGCTGGACCACCACCAGGACGAGCGCGAGCAGGATCAGCACCGGGACGATCGCGTCGAAGGCCGCGCTCGGCAGCTTGATCAGCAGCAGCGCGCCGACCAGCCCGCCGAGCAGCGAGGCGGTGCCCAGGCGCAGCACCCGCCGGCCCTGGTCGGCCAGTTCGCGGCGGTACCCGATCACACCGCTGAGCGAGCCGGGCACCAGGCCGAAGGAGTTGGAGACGTTGGCGGTGATCGGCGGGAGGCCGACGGCGAGCAGGACCGGGAAGGTGATCAGGGTGCCCGAACCGACGATCACGTTGATCATCCCGGCGCCGATGCCGGCCACCAGGACGGCGATCGACTCCCAGAGCGTCATGGGCCACCTCTCCTCTCGGTCCTGTCGAGGGGATCATGCCGGACGGTCCGTCGGGCCGACCAGACCCGCCCACGATTCGGGATGTACGACACAGTGAGGCACCTCACGGAGGCGCCCGCCGCGCGGGCGGGCCGGAAGCCCCGCGCACAGGCCGAGGGCCCGCCACCTCTCGGCGGCGGGCCCTCGGCGAGGCGCGGTTCGACCGGTCACTCCGTGTCGATCTTCGGGTACTCCCGGGCCGGGTCCACCCGGGGGCGGGCGGCGCCCTTCTCGGTGTCCACCGGCCGCGGCCCGGAGGCCGGGTCCAGCGGCACCTGGGTGGCCGCCGGGGCGGCCTGGGGGATGCTGGGCGCCGCGACGGCGCCGCCGTTCACCCCGCCGTTGCCGGTCAGACCGGTGAAGGCACCGCCGAGGCCCTTGAGCGCGTCGCCGACCTCGCTGGGGATGATCCAGAGCTTGTTGGAGTCGCCCTTCGCCAGCTCGGGCAGGGTCTGGAGGTACTGGTAGGCGAGCAGCTTCTGGTCGGCGTCGCCGTCGTGGATGGCCTCGAAGACCGTACGGATCGCGGCCGCCTCACCGTCCGCGCGCAGGACCGCGGCCTGCGCCTCACCCTCGGCCTTGAGCACCTCGGCCTGCTTCTCACCCTCGGCCTTGAGGATCTGGGCCTGGCGCTGCCCCTCGGCGGTGAGGATCGCGGCGCGCTTGTCGCGGTCGGCGCGCATCTGCTTCTCCATCGAGTCCTGGATGGAGGTCGGCGGCTCGATCGCCTTCAGCTCGACGCGGTTGACCCGGATGCCCCACTTGCCGGTGGCCTCGTCCAGGACGCCGCGCAGGCCGGCGTTGATGACCTCGCGGGAGGTCAGGGTGGATTCCAGGTCCATCGAGCCGATGATGTTGCGCAGCGTGGTGACGGTCAGCTGCTCGATCGCCTGGATGTAGCTGGCGACCTCGTACGTCGCGGCCCGGGGGTCGGTCACCTGGTAGTAGATGACGGTGTCGATGTTGACCACCAGGTTGTCCTGGGTGATCACCGGCTGGGGCGGGAACGGCACGACCTGCTCGCGCAGGTCGATCCGGTTGCGGACGCGGTCGATGAACGGGACGACGATGTTCAGTCCCGCGTTGAGCGTCCGGGTGTAGCGGCCGAAGCGCTCCACGATCGCGGCGCTGGCCTGCGGGATGACCTGGATCGTCTTGATCAGCGCGATGAAGGCCACCACGACCAGGACGACCAAAACGATAAGGACGGGTTCCACGGACTCTCCCCTAGATGACCAGGGCGGTCGCGCCCTGGATTTCGACGACGTCGACCTGCTGTCCCGGCTGGTAGACCTGGTCCGGGTGGAGCGCGCGGGCCGACCAGATCTCGCCGTTCAGCTTGATCCGCCCGCCCTCCCCGTCGACGGTTTCCGCGACGACCGCGGTGGCGCCCTGGAGCGCCTCGATGCCCATCTTGATCTGCGGGCCGCTCCGGAGCTGGCGGTAGGCGATCGGACGGACGAAGACCACCAGGGCTACCGAGACGACGACGAAGGTCACGGTCTCCAGGACCACGCCACCGCCGAGCGCGGCCACGACGGTGGCGGCCAGCGCCCCCACGGCGAACATGGCGAACTCCGGCATCGCGGTGACCACCAGCGGTATGCCGAGCCCTGCGGCGGCCAGGAGCCACCAGATCCAGTTGTCCACACGTCCATCCTAGGGAGCCGAGGCCTTCGAAGCGGACAGTTCCCGCAGGTGGAGGGGCGGAAACCGGTCGCGCGTGCGACCGGTCTCCGACGGCCTTCCGGATGAACGGACGAACGGGTGGACCGGGCGGTCCGGGGAGTGTCCCCGGGCCTCAGCCCAGCGGCAGGCCCTGGGCCGACCAGCGGTCCCCGTGCCGCTCCAGGGTGAGCGGCAGGCCGAAGCACTTGGAGAGGTTGCGGGCGGTCAGCTCGGTGTCGATCGGCCCGGCGGTGAGCACCTTGCCCTGCCGGATCATCAGCACGTGGGTGAAGCCCGGGGCGATCTCCTCGACGTGGTGGGTGACCATCGCCATCGCCGGGGCGAACTCGTCCTGGGCGAGCGCGCCGAGCCGGCGGACCAGGTCCTCGCGGCCGCCGAGGTCCAGTCCGGCGGCGGGCTCGTCGAGCAGCAGCAGCTCGGGGTCGGTCATCAGGGCGCGGGCGATCAGGGTGCGCTTGCGCTCGCCCTCGGAGAGGGTGCCGAACTTGCGGTCGGTGAGGTTGGCCATGCCGAGGCGGTCGAGCAGGGCGAGGGCGCGGGACTCGTCCGACTGCTCGTAGGTCTCCTGCCAGGTGACCGTCATGCCGTAGGCGGCCGTGAGCACCGTCTGGAGCACGGTCTGCTCGGCCGGCAGCTTGTCGAACATGGCGGCGCCGGCCAGGCCGATCCGGGAGCGCAGCTCGAAGACGTCGATCTCGCCGAGCTTCTCGCCCAGCACCGTGACCTTGCCCGAGGTCGGGAACAGGTACGAGGAGGCGATCTGCAACAGCGTGGTCTTGCCGGCGCCGTTGGGGCCCAGGATGACCCAGCGCTCGCCCTCGGAGATGGACCACGAGACCTGGTCGACCAGCGCGCGCCCCTCCCGGACCACGGATACGTCAACCAGCTCCAGCACGTCGCTCATGCCTATGCCTTCCCCAAAAACAAGATTCTCGGCCGTCGGTGCGGGCGGCGGCGAGCCTACTCCGGCAGCCGGTGGGCACGGGGTGGGTGCGCCGCACACGCATGGGCAAACCTACGCCACGCGGATGACCGCCGATTCCGTAGGCTGGCCGGATGCTCGCGACTCCTGCCGACAATCCGTACGAAGAGCCCCGTTCGGGGCGGCTCACCGCGTGGGGCAACGCCCTGCTGGCGGGCCTGGTGCCGCCGGACGACGCCGCCGAGGCCGTCCTGGGTGCGGACGAGACCCACCGGGTGACCGGGCTGCCCGGCGACGGGCCCGACGAGCGGCACGGGCTCACCTGGGCACTGGGGCGGCTGCGGGTGCTCGGGGTGAAGGGCCTGCGGCTCGCGCTGCCCTCGGCCGGGCATCCGCTCGGACTGACCGGCCCGAAGGACTTCAACGAGCGGGCCATGGGTGCGGGCGAGGCCGTCCTGGCGGTGGGCGCACCGCTCGGGCTGGTGCCGGAGGTGGAGGTGTTCGGCCCGGCCGGGGACCGCTCGGCCACCGTGCTGTGGCACTGTTCCGAGGTCAACGACACACCTCCGGCGGACGTGCCCTCGCTGCACGAGGCCGAGCGCGAGCTGGCGGACGGGCTGCGGGAGGCGACCGTCCTGCTCGCCCGCCTGGACGTGGCCGGTGCCGGGCCCGAGGCCCTGCGCGCCCTCGACGCCTACCGCCGGCGCGGACACAGCGAGCTGCTCGCCCCCGGCTACCCGCCCCGGGCCGTCCGCGTGCTGGAGTCCGCCCGCCAGGTGTCCGCCCTGCTCGCCATCGCCTCCGGCGGGCACGGCGCCGCCGTCAGCGCCTCCGAGATGGCGGCCCGTCAGTCCGTCCTGGCCCCGCTGCGGCGAACCGCCCGGCGCGCCCAGGTGGCCGCCTACAACGCCCTCGTCGACGAGCGGGACGCCCGCTGAGCCGACGCCCGCTGAGCCGGCGCCGGCCGGCGGCTACGCCTCGCGGGCCTCGCCGTGGCGGACGGCCCAGAGTGCCGCCTGGGTGCGGTCGGCCAGGTCCAGCTTCATGAGGATGTTGGAGACGTGGGTCTTCACCGTCTTCTCCGACAGGTGCAGGCTGCGGGCGATCTCCCGGTTGGAGCGGCCGTCGGCGATGTGGCCGAGGACCTCGCGCTCGCGCTCCGTGAGGGTGCCGCCGCGGCCCTGCGGGGCGCGCGGGCCCTCGTCGGAGAGCAGGGCCTCGGCCAGCTCGGGCTGGAGCAGGACGTGGCCGGCGTGCACCGACCGGATCGCCCCGGCCAGCGCCTCCGGGTCGACGTCCTTGTAGACGTACCCGGCCGCGCCGGCCCGCAGCGCGGGAACCATGGTGCGGTGCTCGGTGAAGCTGGTGACGATCAGGATCCGGGCCCGGCTGCCCTCCCCCTTGAGCGTGCGCAGCGCCTCGATGCCGTCGACGCCGGGCATCTTGAGGTCCATCAGGACGACGTCGGGGTCGAGGTCGCGGGCCCGTTCGACGCCCTCCGCGCCGTCGGCGGCCTCCCCGACCACCTCGATGTCGTCCTGGACCTCCAGGAAGGTGCGCAGCCCGCGTCGAACCACCTGGTGGTCGTCGACCAGCAGGACACGGATCGACGGTGTGCTCTCAGGCACCGGGGACCTCCATCTCGACGAGCGTCCCCCGACCGGGGGCCGACTCCAGGGTGAGCGTGCCGCCGACGGCGGCCGCGCGGTCGCGCATCGAGGCCAGGCCGAGGTGGCGGCCGGCCCGGCGGACGGACTCCGGGTCGAAGCCGCGTCCGTCGTCGTGGACGCGCAGCACGGCGCCGCGCGTGGTCGTCCCGGCCAGGGTGACGCTGACCCGGCGGGCACCGGAGTGCCGCAGGGCGTTGTGCAGCGCCTCCTGGGCGACTCTCAGCAGCGCGGCCTCCTGGGCGGGCGGCAGCGCCCGGACGCCGTCGGCCGCGAAGGCGACGTCGGCGGTGTGCGCCCGGTCGAGGACCTGCACCTGCGAGGCGAGGGTGGCGCTGAGCCCGTCCTCCTCCAGGGCGGCGGGGCGCAGTTCGACGACGACGGCGCGCAGTTCGTCGGCGGCCTCGGCGGCCAGTCTGGCGACCTCGGCGAGTTCGGCGCGGGCCCGGGCCGGGTCGCGGTCGACGAGCTTGGCGGCCGCCTTGGCGGTGAGCCGCAGCGAGAAGAGCTTCTGCGAGACGGCGTCGTGCAGGTCGTGGGCGATCCGGGCCCGTTCGCCGGCCAGGGTGAGTTCGCGGCTGCGCTCGTAGAGCCGGGCGTTGGACAGGGCGAGGGCGGCGTGTGCGGCGAGGATCCGCAGGAGTTCCTCGTCGTGGTCGGTGAAGAGGCCGCCGCCGCGCTTGTTGGCGAGGAAGATGACGCCCATCACCCGCGGTTCGTCCTCGGCCGCGTCGGTGTCCAGGATCGGCATGCCCAGGAAGGCGTCCATGTCGGGGTGGGCCGACGGCCACCCTTCGAAGGCGGGTGCCTTGCGGACGTCGGCGAGCCGGGTGGGGCCGGTCTCGTGGAGCATCGCGGCGAGCACCCCGTGCTGCCGGGGCAGCGGGCCGATCGCCCGCCACTGCTCGTCGGTGACGCCGTCGACGACGAACTGGGCGAATCCCCCGTGGTCGTCGGGCACGCCCAGGGCCGCGTACTCGGCGCCGAGCAGGCCGCGGGCGGAGGCGGTGATGCGGCGCAGCACCTCGCGGACCTCCAGGTGCCGGCTCATGGCGAGCAGTGCCTGGCTGACGGCCTCGATCCCGGACAGGCAGGGTTCGCAGGCGGGCAGCGGGCCGAGGTGGGCCCGGTGGTCTCCGGTGGTGCTGGGCATACCGCCAAACTACCGCCGCCGTGACGGGCGCCGCGTCCGCCTGCGGGCGCTCCGGGCCCGGGTCCGGGGACCTAGGACCCGGGCCCTCCCGGTACGCCGAGGGGCGGCCCTCCCGGTGGGAGGACCGCCCCTCGGCGTGGTGTCGGAGCGGGGTCAGCCCTTCTGCATGACCTCGGGCTCGTGCCGGCGCTGGAGCCGGGTCACGATGACGCCGATGACGATCGAGATGGCGACCAGCACGCCCGCGTCGATCGCCCACTGGGCGACGGTGTGCTCCCAGAGCGGGTCGTAGTCGGGGTTCTGGAAGTCCTTGTTCCAGGGGCCCATGAGCTTGGACAGGTCCAGCGTGGTGGAGACGATGCCGGTGCCCCAGCGGGCCGGCATCAGCCAGGCGACCTGTTCCAGGCCGGGCTTGCCGAAGATCTGGAAGAGGCAGCCGGTGAAGACGACCTGGACGATGGCGAACATGACCAGCAGCGGCATGGTCTTCTCCGCGGTCTTCACCAGCGCGGAGATCATCAGGCCGAACATCATCGCGGCGAAGCTGAGCAGGATCATGCCGACGGTCATCTCGACGATCGGCAGGTTCTTGACGAGCAGGCCGTGCTCGGGGAGCTTGCGCGGCAGGAAGCCGACGGCGGAGATGATCGCGCCCTGGATCACGCTGAAGAGGCCCAGCACGATGATCTTGGACATCATGTACGCCGAGCGGGAGAGCCCGGTGGCCCGTTCCCGTTCGTAGATCGCCCGTTCCTTGATCAGCTCACGGACCGAGTTGGCCGCGCCGGAGAAGCAGGCGCCGATCGCCAGGATCAGCAGGATCGTCGCGGCCCCGTTGTTGAGGTGGAGCTGGGTGTTCGGGTTGGGTGCGAGCCCCGGTGCGTTGGGGATCAGCACGCTGACCGCGCCGATGACCGCGGGCAGCAGCACCGACAGCGCCAGGAAGCCGCGGTCCGAGGCGAGCACGGACATGTAGCGCCGCATCAGCGTCCACAGCTGTGAGCCCCAGCTCTGCGGCTTCGGCGGCTTGACGGCCTCCTGGGCGACCTGGGCGTGCTGCACCTCGCCCGACTCCGCGGTGGGCGCGGAGTACTGCTGGTAGTGCACCGAGCCGCGGTAGCGGCCGGCCCAGTCGTGGTCCGGGTAGTTCTCAAAGGCCTGGAAGACGTCCGCCCAGGTCTCGTACCCGAAGAAGTGCAGCGCCTCGTCCGGCGGGCCGAAGTAGGCCACCGCGCCGCCCGGCGCCATCACCAGCAGCCTGTCGCAGAGCGCGAGTTCGGCCACCGAGTGGGTGACGACCAGGATGGTGCGGCCGTCGTCGGCGAGGCCGCGCAGCATCTGCATGACCTCGCGGTCCATGCCCGGGTCGAGGCCCGAGGTGGGCTCGTCCAGGAAGATCAGCGAGGGCTTGGTGAGCAGCTCCAGGGCGACCGAGACGCGCTTCTGCTGGCCGCCGGAGAGCGCGGTGATCTTGTTGTCGGCGCGCTTGTCGAGGCGCAGCTCGTACAGCACCTCGTCGATCCGGGCCTCGCGCTCGCGGGCCTCGGTGTCGCCGGGGAAGCGCAGCCGGGCCGCGTACTTGAGGCCCTTGCGGACGGTGAGCTCGCGGTGCAGGATCTCGGACTGCGGCACCAGGCCGATGCGCGAGCGGAGCTCGGCGAACTGCTTGTACAGGTTGCGCCCGTCGTACAGCACCTCGCCGCGGTCGGCGGGGCGGTAGCCGGTGAGGGCGCGCAGCAGGGTGGACTTGCCGGAGCCGGACGGGCCGATGACCGCGACCAGCGACTTCTCCGGGACGCCGAAGCTGACGTCGTCGAGCAGGATCTTCTTGGCGCCCTTGTGCTCGACCTCGACGGTCAGGTGGCGGGCGGAGAAGGAGACCGCGCCGGTGTCGACGAACTCCTGCAGCTGGTCGCCGACCAGGACGAAGCCGGAGTGGCCGACGGTCAGCCGGTCCTGCGGGCCCATCAGCTGACGCTGCACCCGCTGGCCGTTGAGGTAGATGCCGTTGTGGCTGCCGAGGTCGACGATCTCGTAGCGGCCGTCCGGGAGCTGGCGCAGCTCGGCGTGGTGGCGGGAGACCTGGAGGTCGGACACCACGATGTCGTTGTCGAGCGCACGGCCGATCCGGACGGTGCGCATCGCCGACGTCAGGTTGCGGATGATGGTCGGCTGCGGCCCGCCGTCCTGCGGCGGCGCCGGGAAGCCCTGCTGCTGCGGGAAGCCGCCGTGCTGGGGCTGCTGCTGCGGGGCCGGCCGGTCCTGCGGCGGCGCGTACTGCTGCTGCGGAAGGGGCTGCCGGTCCTGCGGCTGCCCCTGCCAGGCCTGCTGCTGCGGCGGCTGCTGGTAGGGGTCGTGCTGCGGCCAGCCCTGCTGCGGGGCGGGCTGCTGGGGCGTGGGCACGGGGCCGCGGCTGGTGGCGGCCTCGTGCATCGGGGTGGCCTGCGGGGCAGCGGCGTGGGCGGGCGCGGAGAAGCCGAGCCGGGGCCCGTTCTCCGGGTTGCCCAGGTTGACCACGGCGCCCGGGAACAGCTGGGCCTGCAGGGTGCGGGCCCCGGCCACGTACGTTCCGTTGGTGCTGCCGTGGTCGTCCAGCTGCCAACCGCTGCCGTTGAAGCTCATGGTCCCGTGCTGCCAGGAGACCCTGGCGTCGTCGAACGTGAAGTCCGACTGCGGGTTGCGCCCGATGGTGTAGGACCGCCCGGGCTCCAGAGTCCGCTGCTGTCCGTTGATCTCGATGACGAGTTGCGGCACTGCTCGCCTGCCCCGCTCTCTCGGTTCCCCCGAATTGTCGCCCCCGCCGGGGCTGCGATGTTCCTGCGACTGACGGGGGGAATCATTCCAGCCCGCCGACCGCCGGTGAAAGTCAGCCCTGGTGACTGTGACCAGGCTGCTACCGAGCCCGGACCAGCGGCGTCCCGCGAGGTGGGACGGGTGCTCCCGGGCCCCCGGACGCCCGGTAGCGTGGGAGGCACCATGAACGCATCGCCCCTGGCCGCTGAGCCCCTCCCCGCCGCCCAGCACCGGACCGCGGACGAGCGCACCCTGCTCGTCAAGGTGTTCGGCAAGGACCGTCCCGGCATCACCGCCGGCCTCTTCGCGACGCTGGCCGGCTTCGGCGTCGACGTGATCGACATCGAGCAGGTCGTCACCCGTGGGCGCATCACGCTGTGCGCCCTGGTCACCCCGCCCCCCGCGCCCGGCGACGAGGGCGGGCTGCGGGCCACCGTCCACCGCTGGGCCGACGAGCAGAAGCTCCAGGCCGAGATCCTCTCCGGCATCGGCGACAACCGGCCGCGCCGCGAGGGCCGTTCGCACGTCACGGTGCTCGGCAACCCGCTGACCGCCGCCGCCGTCTCCGCGCTCACCTCCCGGATCACCGCCTCGGGCGGCAACATCGACCGTGTCTTCCGGCTCGCGAAGTACCCGGTGACGGCGGTCGAGCTGGCCGTCTCCGGTGTGGCCACCGACGAGCTGCGGGCCGCGCTGGCCCAGGAGGCGGCCACCCAGCGGGTGGACGTCGCGGTGGTCGCCGCCGGGCTGGAGCGCCGGGCCAAGCGCCTGGTGGTCATGGACGTCGACTCCACGCTCATCCAGGACGAGGTGATCGAGCTGTTCGCCGCCCACGCGGGCTGCGAGGAGGAGGTCGCCGCGGTGACGGCGGCGGCGATGCGCGGCGAGCTGGACTTCGCCGAGTCGCTGCGGGCCCGGGTGGCGCTGCTGGCCGGGCTGGACGCCTCGGTGACGGAGAAGGTCCGCGCCGAGGTCCGCTTCACGCCGGGCGCGCGCACCCTGATCCGTACGCTCCAGCGCCTGGGCTACCAGGTCGCGGTGGTGTCCGGCGGCTTCACCCAGGTCACCGACCACCTGGTGGAGCAGCTGGGGCTGGACTTCGCGGCCGCGAACACCCTGGAGGTGGTGGACGGCAGGTTCACCGGCCGGGTGGTCGGCGAGATCGTGGACCGGGCGGGCAAGGCCCGCTGGCTGGCCCGCTTCGCCGAGCGGGCGAAGGTGCCGCTGGAGCAGACGGTGGCGATCGGCGACGGCGCCAACGACCTGGACATGCTGAACGCGGCCGGCCTCGGGGTGGCGTTCAACGCCAAGCCGGTGGTGCGGGAGGCCGCCGACACCGCGGTGAACGTGCCGTTCCTGGACACCGTGCTGTACCTGCTGGGCATCACCCGCGAGGAGGTCGAGGCGGCCGACGCGCTGCACGGCACCCCGACCGAGTAGGCACACCCCGACCGGGTGGGCACGTCCGCCCGGGTGGGCACGTCCGCCCGGCCGGGAGCACCCCGACCGGGCGGGAGACGCACCAGAGGGGCGCGCGGATCCAATCCGCGCGCCCCTCATGTACGTTCCGGAGGTCAGTCCTGCGGTGTGTGGTACGAGACCAGCTCGGCCACGCCCGGCTCGACGCCCTTCCAGGAGCCGCTGAAGCTGAGCACCGCGATCGCCGCCGTCGGGAAGCCCCCGAGCCGCAGCCGCTCCAGCGCGTCCCGGTCCCCCGCGTCCCCGGCCAGCACCTGGGTCAGGCCCAGCACACCCGGGTTGTGGCCGACCAGCACCACGTCCGAGTACTCCTCCGGGGTCTCCTGGAGGACGGCGATGATCTCTCCGGGGCTGGCCTCGTAGACCCGCTCCTCGTACACCGTCCGGTGCGGCCGCTGCGGGAGCTCGTGCACCGCCAGCTTCCAGGTCTCGCGGGTGCGCAGCGCGGTGGAGCAGACCACGTAGTCGGGGCTGATGCCGGAGTCCACCAGCCAGCGGCCGGCGTCCGGGGCCTGGTGACGGCCCCGGTCGGCCAGCGGCCGGTCGTGGTCGTCCACGCCGTTCGGCCAGTCGGCCTTGGCATGGCGGAGAACGATGATCCTGCGGGGCGTGTCGGCGCTCATACCCAGCAAGCTTGGCAGAAAAGCGGCCCGGCGGCGCGACACCCCCGGGTGCCGCCGCTCCCGGTGGCACGGCGTCCCCGCGCCGGGCGTCGCCCGGCGCGGGGACGCCGGTCAGCCGAGGTTGGCGGCGACGGTGGCGATGATCGACACCAGCACCGCGATGGCGGCGAAGGCGAGGGCGATGCGGCCGAGCTGCTTGCGGCCGTCGGTGGGGTTGGGATCGAGAACGGGCATGTCCGGGATTCTCCCACCCCGAACACGCCCGCCGTCGGCTGACCCCGCCCCCTTGGCCCGGCCTTGACCTTCCCGGCCGGGCGCGGACCTCGGCCCGCGGCCGGGTCAGGCCCCGGCCGGCACCGCCGGGTGCGTCGCCTCGTCCTCGATGTACCGGGCCCGCGCCGCGCGCAGGCCGAACAGCATCTGCGGCACCAGCAGCAGCGCCAGGAAGCCCAGCGGCCAGTACCACTCGCCGGTGACGTCGTAGATCCGGCCGATCAGGATCGGGCCGGGGACGGCGATCAGGTAGCCGACGCCCTGGGCGAAGACGGACAGCTGGGCCACCCCGCCGGCCGTCCGGGCGCGCAGCCCGATCATGGTCAGCACCAGCGGGAAGGCGCAGTTGGACAGGCCCACCAGGATCGCCCAGACCCACGGCGCCCCGGCGGGGGCGAACGCCAGGCCGGCGTACCCGGCGATGCCGCAGGCGGCCAGCACGACCACGTACAGCCGCTGGTCGCCGCGGCGGGCGGCCAGGTTGGGCAGCACGAAGGAGACCGGCACGCCGATCACCATGGTGACGGCGAGCAGCACCCCGGAGGTGCCCTTGTCGATGCCCGAGTCCTGGAAGATCTTCGGCAGCCAGCCCATCACCACGTACGCGCCGGTGGCCTGGAGGCCGAAGAACCCGGCCATCGCCCAGGCGGTGCGGCTGCGGGTGATCGGCAGTTTGGCGGGGGCGGCGGCGCCGCCGGCCCGCTCGCCGCGCTCGCGCTTGGCGATCAGCAGCGGCAGCCAGAGCACCAGGGCGATCGCGCCCAGGGCGGCCCAGCTGCCCAGGCCGTGGCGCCAGTTGCCGCCGAGCGAGCTGGTCAGCGGCACGCTGACGAGGGCGGCCAGCGCGGTGCCGGCCGACAGCGCCATGGAGTACAGGCCGATCATCGGACCGACCTTCTCCGGGAAGTACCGCTTGATCACCACCGGCAGCAGCACGTTGGAGACCGCCACGCCGGCCAGGGCGAGCGCGGTGAACAGCAGGAACACCACCGTGCCGCCGGCGAAGGAGCGGGCCAGCACGCCGGCCGTGATCGCGCCCATCCCCGCCGTGATCACCGCGATCGGGCCGATCCGGCGGGCCGCGGCCGGTGCGGCGAAGCCGAACAGCGCGAAGCACAGGGTCGGGACGGCGGTGAGCAGCCCGGCGAGCGTCGGGTTCATCCCGAGGCCCTCGCGGACCTGGTCGAGCAGCGGTCCGAGGCTGGTGACCACGGGGCGCAGGTTGAGGGCGGCGGCGGCGATCGCGATGGCGAACAGCCAGCCCAGGTACGTGGCCGGGCCGGCGGCGGCGGGCCGCTCGGCGGTCGGCGTCCGGCTCTCGGTCCGGTCGGAAGTGGTGGTGTCTGCTGCGGGCATGTGGAGCATCATAGAATGATGGGATGAATTGATGCACCTCGGAATTGGCATGATGTGCCGACCCGTGCCGACCGTTCATCCACCGGCCACCTCCCACCCAGGCCCCACCCGAGCCGTAGCCGTCAAGGAGTCCCCCGTGGCGCTGACCTCCCCGAGGCGCACCCCGCTGTCCGACCAGGTGATCGCACAGCTGCGCGCCCAGATCACCTCCGGGGAGTGGCCGGTCGGCTCGCGCATCCCGACCGAGGCCGCCCTGGTCGAGCAGCTCGGCGTCGCCCGCAACACCGTCCGCGAGGCCGTCCGCGCCCTCGCCCACAACGGACTGCTCGACATCAGACAGGGCTCCGGCACC
Organism: Kitasatospora sp. NPDC002543; assembly: GCF_053594915.1. NCBI lineage: Bacteria > Bacillati > Actinomycetota > Actinomycetes > Kitasatosporales > Streptomycetaceae > Kitasatospora > Kitasatospora sp. NPDC002543. The sequence continues at coordinate 18,563 of NZ_JBSFWR010000035.1, forward strand.
TACGTCCTGGCCACCAGCGAGCTGGCCGGGGTGATGCACCGCCGCTTCGCCGACGCCGACCAGGGACAGGTCGCCGAGCTGCGGGCGGCCCTGGAGACCTCCGCGGCGGCCCTCGCCGCCCGCCGCCGCACCCCGCGCGACCTGGAGCTGCTGGACGGCGCCCTGGCCCGGCGCGAGGCCGCCTGGCACTCCGGCGGCGCCGAGGACTTCGTCCAGGCCGACGCCGCGTTCCACCAGGCCGTCGTGGCCGCCGCCCACAACGACGTCCTGCTCGCCGTCTACGCCGACCTCGGCGAGGCCACCCGGGAGCTCCTGCGGCACGACGTCGGCCCCGAGCTGGTCGCCGAACGCTACATCGGCCACCACGCCATCCTGGAGGCGATCCGGGCCGGCGAGCCCGAGCTCGCCGCCCTGGAGGCCGGCCGGGTGAACGTCTCCTGCGCCACCGCCGAGGCCTGAGCGGCCCCGCCGCCGGACGACGGAACGCCGCTGCCCGGCACCCCCTCGGGAGGGTGCCGGGCAGCGGCGTACGGGCGGAGCGTCAGGCGCCGATGGCGTGCAGGCCGCCGTCCACGTGGATGATCTCGCCGGTGGTCTTCGGGAACCAGTCCGACAGCAGCGCGACGATGCCGCGCCCGGCCGGCTCCGGGTCGCTCAGGTCCCACTTCAGCGGGGAGCGGTGGTTCCAGGTGTCGGCCAGGTCGCCGAAGCCCGGGATGGACTTGGCGGCCATCGAGCCGATCGGACCGGCCGAGATCAGGTTGCAGCGGATGTCGCGGTCGCCCAGGTAGCGCGCCAGGTAGCGGTTGGTCGACTCCAGGGCGGCCTTGGCCGGGCCCATCCAGTCGTACTGCGGCCAGGCGAACTGCGCGTCGAAGGTCAGGCCGACCACCGAGCCGCCGTCCTGCATCAGCGGCAGCAGCGCCGTGGTCAGCGACTTCAGCGAGTACGCCGAGACGTGCATCGCGGTGGCCACGGACTCCCACGGGGTGTCCAGGAAGCTGCCGCCCAGCGCGTCCTGAGGGGCGAAGCCGATCGAGTGGACGATGCCGTCCAGGGTCGGCAGGTGCTCGCGGACCTGGTCGGCGATGCCGGCCAGCTGCTCCGGGTTGGAGACGTCCAGCTCCAGCACCTTGACCGGGTGCGGCAGCTTCTTGGCGATCCGCTCGGTCAGGCTGGGGCGCGGGAAGGCGGTGAGGATGATCTCCGCGCCCTGCTCCTGCGCCAGCCTGGCGGTGTGGAAGGCGATGGAGGACTCCATCAGCACACCGGTGATCAGGATCCGCTTGCCTTCGAGGATTCCGCTCATGATCAGTGACCCATGCCCAATCCGCCGTCGACGGGAATGACGGCTCCAGTGATGTACGCGGCCTCGTCCGACCCGAGGAACCGCACGGTGGCCGCGACCTCGGCGGGCGCCGCGTAGCGGCCCAGCGGCACGCCCGAGACGATCTCCGCGCGGCGCTCGTCACTGAGCACGGCGGTCATGTCGGTGTCGACGAAGCCGGGGGCGACCACGTTGACGGTGATGTTGCGCGGGCCGAGCTCGCGCGCCAGCGACCGGGCGAAGCCGACCAGGCCGGCCTTGGAGGCGGCGTAGTTGGCCTGGCCCGGGGAGCCGGCCAGGCCCACCACGGACGAGATCAGCACGACGCGGCCCTTGCGGGCGCGCATCATCAGCTTGGACGCGCGCTTGACCACCCGGAAGGCGCCGGTCAGGTTGGTGTCCAGGACGGAGGTGAAGTCCTCCTCCGACATGCGCAGCAGCAGGGTGTCGTTGGTGATGCCCGCGTTGGCGACCAGCACCTCGACCGCGCCGTGCTTCTGCTCGATCTCGGTGAAGGCGGCGTCGACCTGCCCGGCGTCCGTGATGTCGCAGCGGACCGCGAGGACGTCGTACTTGGCCAGCGCCTCGGGCACCTCGCCCGAGCGGCTGGTGATGGCCACCTTGTCGCCCGCTTCGGCGAAGGCCTGGGCGATCGCGAGGCCGATGCCCCGGTTTCCTCCGGTGACGAGAACCGAGCGGCTCAACGATCCACCTCTCTCCGTGTGTGAGCACGTACGTCGGAATGCGTACGCAGTGTGACGCTATCGGGCGGTCGGCGGCGGCGGCGCATCGGGCTCCCACAGCGCCTCCCCGGCGGATCTGTCGCAATCCGACAATCCGTACCCGTCCCGGCCGCGGCGGCGGCGGACATCTCCCAGGCCCGGGCGCCGCCCGGATCGGGGCGACTGTACGGGAACAACACGGGCGGGCGCACCCGTTGCCCCCGTGGTGCGGGCCGGCCCGGGACCGGCCGTACCGATCCCCGACGATCCCGGCGAGCGACGAAGGCAGAGCGGATGACCAAGGCACGGCCCGGGAGCACCCACCGACGCGGACGACTGCTGGCCCTCACCGCCCTGGCGGCCGGCCTGGGCGCGGCCGCGTGGTCGCTGCGCGACCTGCCGGCGGCGTTCGGGCGGCGGCCGGACGGCGAGCGCGAGGAGCGGGTGCGCAACTCCCCGCAGTACCGCGACGGCGTCTTCCACAACGCGCCCTCCTCGCTCGCCCGCGCCACCGACGCCCCCGGCTTCGACGGCGCCACCGCCCGCCGGATGCTGTTCGAGCGGGCCGGCCGCGTCCCCGCCCATCCGGTGCCGACCGTCCGTCCCGCGGCCCCGCCCGGGCCGGCCGCCGAGGGCGTGGAGGTCACCTGGTACGGGCACGCCTCCACGCTGGTGGAGCTCGAGGGCTTCCGGGTGCTGCTCGACCCGGTCTGGAGCGACCGCTGCTCCCCCGCCGCGCACATCGGCCCCAAGCGGCTGCACCCGGTGCCGGTCGGGCTGGAGGAACTGCCGCAGGTCGACGCGGTGCTGATCTCGCACGACCACTACGACCACCTCGACATGGCGACGGTCAAGCGCCTGGTGCGCAGCCAGTCCGCGCCCTTCGCGGTGCCGCTCGGCATCGGCGCCCACCTGCGCCGCTGGGGCGTCCCCGAGCACCGGATCATCGAGCTGGACTGGGACGAGACCTGCAACCTGGGCGACCTGGTGCTCACCCTGACCGCCGCGCACCACTTCTCCGGCCGCGGCCTGACCCGCAACACCACCCTCTGGGGCTCCTGGGTGGTCGCCGGCCCGAACCGCAAGGTCTTCTACACCGGCGACTCCGGCTACTTCGAGGGCTACGCCCGGATCGGCGCGCAGCACGGCCCGTTCGACGCCGCGCTGGTCCAGATCGGCGCCTACGACGCGGCCTGGGCGGACATCCACATGACCCCCGAGGACGCCGTCCTCGCCCACCGGGACCTGACCGCCGGTCTGCTGGTGCCCGTCCACTGGTGCACCTTCAACCTGGGCCTGCACCCGTGGGCCGAACCCGTCGAGCGACTGGTGAAGGCCGCCAAGGAGCAGGCCGTCCCGCTGGCCGTGCCGCGCCCCGGCGAGCGGGTCGACGTCGACAACCCGCCGGAGCTGGACGGCTGGTGGGAGGCCGTCGGCTGACGGCCGCCGCCGGACCACCGGGGCGCGGGCGCCGGCGGGCCGGACCGCACTGGCCGAAACCACGGCGCACCGGTCGAAATGCGCTGGCCGGAAACCCGGTGGACGGGAAATGATGCGGTGCGGGCGCCCCTGTTGGCCCCGCACCGCCACCCTCCGCGACCTGGGAGCCCGATTGCCCCCGATCCCTCCGGCCGATCGTTCCGGCGCGCCGCACGGACGCGCCGTCGACCCGCTGTTCCTCGCCCTGCCGCTGCGGCCCCTCGCCGACGCCGCCCTCGCCCGGGCCCGCGCGCTCGGCGCGAGCCACGCCGACTTCCGCCTGGAGCGGATCCGCAGCGCCTCCTGGCGGCTGCGCGACGCGCGTCCGGCCGGCACCTCCGACAGCGTGCAGCTCGGCTTCGCCGTCCGGGTGCTGCTGGACGGCGCCTGGGGCTTCGCAGCCGGTGTCGACCTCACCCCCGAAGCGGCGGCCGGGGTCGCCGAGCAGGCCGTGGCGGTGGCCCGGCTCTCCGCCGGGATCAGCCGGGCGGCCGGCTCCACCGCGAGGGTCGAGCTGGCCGACGAGCCGGTGTACCGGGACGTCACCTGGGTCTCCGCGTACGAGGTCAACCCCTTCGAGGTGCCGGACGCCGAGAAGACCGCGCTGCTCGCCGAGCGCAGCTCCCGGCTGCTGGCCGCCGACGGCGTCTCGCACGTCCGGGCGGCCCTGCGGACCGTCCAGGAGAACAAGTTCTACGCGGACACCGCCGGCACGGTGACGACCCAGCAGCGGATCCGGGTCTACTCCGACCTGGAGGCCACCTCGGTCGACGAGCGCACCGGCGCCTTCGACTCGATGATGACGCTGGCCCCGCCGGTCGGCCGCGGCTACGAGTACGTGACCGGCACCGGCTGGGACTGGGACGCCGAACTCGCCGAACTGCCCGCCCTGCTGGCCGAGAAGATGCGGGCCCCGAGCGTCGAGGCGGGCCGCTACGACCTGGTCGTCGACCCGACCAACCTCTGGCTGACCATCCACGAGTCGATCGGCCACGCCACCGAGCTGGACCGCGCGCTCGGCTACGAGGCGGCCTACGCCGGCACCTCCTTCGCCACCTTCGACCGGCTCGGCTCCCTGAAGTACGGCTCCGAGCTGATGCACGTCACCGGTGACCGCACCGCCGAGCACGGCCTGTCCACCATCGGCTACGACGACGAGGGGGTGGCCACCCAGTCCTGGGACCTGATCCGGGACGGCGTCCTGGTCGGCTACCAACTCGACCGGGGCATCGCCGGGTTGACGGGTTTCGAGCGCTCCAACGGCTGCGCCTTCGCGGACTCCCCCGCGCACGTCCCGGTGCAGCGGATGGCCAACGTCTCGCTCCAGCCGGCCGCCGGCGGCCCGGACACCGAGGGCCTGTTCGCCCAGGTCGAGAACGGCCTCTACATCGTGGGCGACCGTTCGTGGTCCATCGATCAGCAGAGGTACAACTTCCAGTTCACCGGGCAGCGCGCCTACGCCATCAAGGACGGCGAACTCGCGGGCCAGGTCAAGGACTTCGCCTACCAGGCCACCACCACCGACTTCTGGGGCTCGATGGCGGCGGTCGGCGGCCCGCAGACCTACGTCCTCGGCGGCGCCTTCAACTGCGGCAAGGCGCAGCCCGGGCAGACCGCGGCGGTCAGCCACGGCTGCCCCTCGGCGCTGTTCCGCGACGTCAACGTGCTCAACACCCAGCAGGAGGCGGGTCGCTGATGACCGCGAAGCACCCCCACGAACTCGTCGAGCTGGCGCTCGGCCTCTCCCGCGCCGACGGCTGCGTGGTGATCGCCGACGAGGAGTCCACCGCCAACCTGCGCTGGGCCGCCCCCGGGAACAAGCCGGGAGGCACGCTGACCACCAACGGCGTCACCCGCAGCCGCCGCCTCACCGTGATCGCCACCGTGGCCGGCGCCGAGGGCACCGCCTCCGGCGTGGTCTCCCGCGAGGCCGTCACCGCCGAGGAGGTGGAGGGCCTCGTCCGGGCCGCCGAGGAGGCCGCCCGCGCCGCCGGACCGGCCGAGGACGCCCAGCCGCTGGTCGCCGGCCGGCCCTCCTCCCCCGACTTCACCGAGCCACCCGCGCTGACCTCCATCGAGGTGTTCGACGCCTTCGGCCCGGCCCTCGGCGAGGCCTTCGCCCGCGCCGCCGCCCGGGGCGAGCTGCTGTACGGCTTCGCCCGGCACGAGATGACCTCCAGCTACCTGGGCAGCTCCACCGGCCTGCGGCTGCGCCACGACCAGCCCACCGGCATGGTCGAGATCAACGCCAAGACCGCCGACCTGTCGAGCTCGGCCTGGGTGGGCGCGTCCACCCGGGACTTCACCGACATCGACGTCACCGCCCTGCACACCGAGCTGACCAGGCGGCTCGGCTGGGGCGCCCGCAAGATCGAGCTGCCCGCCGGGCGGTACGAGACGCTGCTGCCGCCCTCGGCCGTCGCCGACCTGCTGACCGTCCTCAACTGGTCCTCCAACGGCCGGGACGCCCAGGAGGGCCGGACGGTCTTCTCCAAGCCTCCGCAGGCGGCGGCGCAGAGCGCCTCGGACGAGAACGAGGGCGAGCGCGGCGACGGGCCCCGGGCGGACGGCACCCGGCTCGGCGACAAGCTCAGCGGCCTGCCGCTGACGCTGCGCTCCGACCCGCGCGAGCCCGGCCTGGAGGCCGCACCGTTCGTGCTCGCCCACTCCAGCGGCGGGGACTACTCGGTCTTCGACAACGGCCAGCCGATCGCCGCCACCGAGTGGATCCGCGAGGGCGTGCTGAACGACCTGATCACCACCCGCCACGCGGCCGCCCTCACCGGTCTGCCGCTGCGCCCGGCGATCGACAACCTCGTCCTGGAGACGGCCGACCAGGAGTCGGCGCCGACCCTGGAGGAGATGATCGCCCGCACCGAGCGCGGCCTGCTGCTCACCTGCCTCTGGTACATCCGCGAGGTCGACCCGGCGACGCTGCTGCTCACCGGGCTCACCCGGGACGGCGTCTACCTGGTGGAGAACGGCGAGGTCGTCGGCGAGGTCAACAACTTCCGGTTCAACGAGTCCCCGGTGGACATGCTGAACAGGATCACCGAGGTGGGCCGCACCGAACGCTGCCTGCCCCGCGAGTGGAGCGACAACGTCACCCGCACCGCGATGCCACCCGTGCGTGTCACGGACTTCAACATGAGTTCGGTCAGCCAGGCCTCTTAGCCGCTGACCAACGGGGGATACGAGAGACATGATGGACGAGAAGCGCCTGGTCAGGTCGAGCAAGATGCTGTCACGCATCCTTCGGCACGAGCCCGGGCTGGTGGGGGTCACGCTGGACGGGGCCGGCTGGGTCCGGGTGGACGAGCTGCTGTCGGCGCTCGCCGCCCGGGGCCGGCCGCTCACCCGGGCCGAGCTGGACCACGTCGTGGCGACGAACAACAAGCGCCGCTTCGGCTACTCGGCGGACGGCCTCTCGATCCGCGCCAACCAGGGCCACACGGTGGCGGTCGACCTCGGCCTGGCCTCCGCCACGCCGCCGCCCGTGCTGTACCACGGCACCGCCGACCGGCACCTGGCGGCGATCTTCCGCGAGGGCCTGCGCCCGATGGCCCGCCAGGACGTCCACCTCTCGGCGGACACCGAGACGGCGACCGGGGTCGGCGCCCGGCACGGCCGGCCGGTGGTGCTGACCGTGCACGCGGCGGCGATGACGGCGGCCGGCCACGAGTTCCGGCTCAGCGAGAACGGCGTCTGGCTCACCGCCGCCGTGCCCCCGCAGTACCTCTCCCGGCGTTCGTAGCGCCCCCGGCGGCACCGCACCGGCAACCGCCCCGGTGCCGCCACGTAGCACCCTCCGCAGTACCGGGACCACCGAAGGGCCTGTCCGCTCCGCCGGACAGGCCCTTCGCACACCCGGTCGGGTGGGTCCGCCGCACCCGGTCTCGTCGCCGCCCGCGCCCGGGCGTACCGTGAGGAGGCCGCGCGGCCAGGCGCGCGGGTGCGCGACGAGGGCGGTAGGACACATGGGCAAGAGCGCCGACGGCGGGCACGTCTTCCGGATCACGGGGGCGCGCAGCAGTCTCACCGAGGACGTCCGGGGGCGTCAGCGCCGCTACGTCGTCTCGATGCTGGTCCGGACGGCCTGCGTGCTGCTCGCCGTGGTGCTGTGGGACGTCCAGCGGGTGCTGGCGTTCGTCGCGCTGGCGGGCGCCGTCCTGCTGCCGTACTTCGCGGTGCTGATCGCCAACGCGGGACGGGAGCGGGCGCCCGGGCTGCCGAGCACCTTCGACATCCCGCTCGACACCCCGCTGATGCTCGGCCCCGGTGGGATGGGCGGGAGGGGTGGGGCGGATGCGAAGGCCGGTACAGGAGAGGCAAAGGCCGTTCCCACCGATCCTTCACAGGACGTGAACTGACCATCCGTTTCATGCCACTTCGGCCCGGTCCGGCTCAGCGAAAGCTCAAAAGAAGCTCAGATTAATCATGCAAGACCTCCCCAACCGAGGGTCTTGGCGTGACATACTGCGTACGCGCTCCGCATCCCCCGTCGGAGCGACGGACCGACGCCGGGCGGCTCCCCCCGTGGCTGCCCGGCGTCGCCATGTCCGGATCCGGCCGGGCCGCGCGGGCGTGACAGACTGGCGGTGCAGACGTCACCCGCCACATCGTTGAGGACGGCCCCGATGGACACCCCGCAGACCCCGATCTGCTCCGCCAAGGGCTGCCGGACGGACGCCGGCTGGGTACTGGTGTGGAACAACCCCAAGCTGCACACCCCGGACCGCCGCAAGACCTGGGTCGCCTGCGACGAGCACCGCGAGCACCTGTCCCAGTTCCTCGGGGTGCGCGGCTTCCTCAAGGAGGTCGTCGCCTTCGCCGACTGGACCCCCGAGGACTCCGAAGGCTCCGAGGCCTCCGGCAGGCCCGCCCAGGGCGCGTCCTAACCGCCGATCGCGGACATCGGCCGGTCGGGCTGGAGGAACTCCGGGTCGTCGATCCCGGCGCCCGCCTTCTTGCCCCACATCGCCGCCCGCCACAGCGCGGCCAGTTCGGCGTCGTCCGCGCCCGAGCGCAGCGCGGTGCGCAGGTCGGTCTCCCCGGTCGCGAACAGGCAGTTGCGCACCTGGCCGTCGGCGGTCAGCCGGGTGCGGTCGCAGGCCCGGCAGAACGGCCGGGTGACGGAGGCGATCACGCCCACCCGGCCCGGGCCGCCGTCCACCAGCCAGCGCTCGGCGGGTGCCGCGCCCCGGCGCCCGGACGGCTCCGGGGTGAGCGTGAAGCGGGCCCGCAGCAGTTCCAGGATCTCCGTCGCGGTGACCATCGACGCGCGGTCCCAGCCGTGCTGGGCGTCCAGCGGCATCTGCTCGATGAAGCGCAGCTCGTAGCCCCGCTCCAGGCACCAGGCCAGCAGGTCGGCCGCCTCGTGCTCGTTGACCCCGCGCATCAGCACCGCGTTCAGCTTCACCGGCGCCAGTCCGGCGGCCTCGGCGGCGGCCAGCCCGTCCAGGACGTCCTGGTGGCGGTGGCGGCGGGTGAGGGTGTGGAACACCTCGGGGTCGAGGGTGTCCAGCGAGACGTTGACCCGGTCCAGACCGGCCTCGCGCAGCGCCGTCGCGGTGCGGGCCAGGCCGATGCCGTTGGTGGTCAGCGAGAGCTCCGGGCGCGGTTCCAGTTCCGAGCAGGCGGCGACGACGGCGACCAGCCCGGGGCGCAGCAGCGGTTCACCGCCGGTGAAGCGCACCTCGCGCACGCCCAGGTCGCGCACGGCCACGGTGACCAGCCGGACGATCTCCTCGTCGGTCAGCAGGTCCGGCTTGGCCAGCCACTGCAGGCCCTCTTCCGGCATGCAGTAGGTGCAGCGCAGGTTGCAGCGGTCCGTGAGGGAGACCCGCAGGTCGACGGCCTGGCGTCCGAAGGTGTCGAGCAGCACGTGCGTCCTTCCCCGAGATGCGGCCGGCCCGGCCACCGTCACGGCGGGCCGGGCCAGCATAGTCATCGCGGGACGATCAATGGGCGCCCAGCCCGGTCAACGAGCGGACCTCGAGTTCAGCGTACTTCGCCGGGTCGGGCCGTTCCGTGGACAGCAGCGTGCCGAGCCAGCCGGCCAGGAAGCCGACCGGGATGGAGACCAGGCCGGGGTTCTCCAGCGGGAACCAGTGGAAGTCGGAGTGCGGGAAGAGCGAGGTCTTCGCGCCCGAGACCACCGGGGAGAAGACCACCAGTGTCACCGAGGAGATCAGTCCGGCGTAGACCGAGCTGACCGCGCCGACGGTGGTGAAGCGCTTCCAGAACAGCGAGTAGAGCAGGGTGGGCAGGTTCGCCGAGGCGGCGACGGCGAAGGCCAGGGCGACCAGCGCCGCGGTGTTGAGCTTGTCCGCGAAGAGGCTGAGCACGATCGCCACCGCCCCGATCGCGACCGCGGCCCACTTCGCCGACAGCACCTCCTCCTTCTCGCTCGCCTTGCCCCGCCGGATCACGTTGGCGTAGAGGTCGTGGGCGAAGGAGGCCGAGGAGGCCAGCGTGAGCCCGGCGACCACGGCCAGGATGGTGGCGAAGGCGACCGCCGAGATCACCGCGAGCAGGATCGCCCCGCCCGTGCTCCCGGCGCCCCCGCCGAGCGCCTCGGCCAGCTGCGGGGCCGCGGTGTTGCCCGCCGCGTTCGCCCCCTTGATCGCCTTGGAGCCGACCAGCGCGGCCGCGCCGAAGCCGAGCGCCAGGGTCATCAGGTAGAAGACGCCGATGATGCCGATCGCCCAGAGCACCGACTTCCGGGCCGCCTTGGCGGTGGGCACGGTGTAGAAGCGGACCAGGATGTGCGGCAGGCCGGCGGTGCCGAGCACCAGCGCGATGCCGAGGCTGATGAAGTCGAGCTTGGCGGTGCCGCTGCCGTACTTCTGCCCGGGTTGGAGGAAGGCCTCGCCCTTGCCGCTGGCGCTCGCCGCCGCGCCGAGCAGCTCGGAGGGGTTGAAGTGGTACTTGGCCAGCACCAGGACGGTCATCAGCGCGGCGCCGGCGATCAGCAGCACCGCCTTGACGATCTGCACCCAGGTGGTGCCCTTCATCCCTCCTATCACCACGTAGACGATCATCAGCGCGCCGACCCCGACGATGGTCCAGCGCTTGGCGGCGTTCCCCTCGGCCCCGAGCAGCAGGGCCACCAGGGTGCCGGCCCCGACCATCTGGGCGAGCAGGTAGAAGATCGACACCACGATGGTGGAGACGCCCGCCGCGGTGCGCACCGGGCGCTGGCGCATCCGGAACGCGAGCACGTCCGCCATCGTGAACCGGCCGGAGTTGCGCAGCGGTTCGGCGATCAGCAGCAGCGCGACCAGCCAGGCGACCAGGAAGCCGATCGAGTAGAGGAAGCCGTCGTAGCCGGCCAGCGCGATGGTTCCGGCGATGCCGAGGAAGGAGGCGGCGGACATGTAGTCCCCGGAGATGGCCAGGCCGTTCTGGAAGCCGGTGAAGCCGCGGCCGCCCGCGTAGAAGTCGGAGGCGCTGCGGGTCTGCCGGCCGGCCCAGACGGTGATGGCGAGGGTGGCCAGGACGAAGACGCCGAACAGGGTCATGGTCAGGCCGCGGTGCTCGGTGGCGGAGCTGGCGAGCAGGCTCATTCGGCGGACTCCCGGGGGGCGTGGACGACGGCGCCGTGCGCCTCGCGGATCGCCGCGGCGGCCGGGTCGATCCGCCGGTCCGCGTAGCGGGCGTACCAGGCGGCGATGGCGAAGGTGGTCGCGAACTGCAGCAGCCCGAGCACCAGGGCCACGTTGACGTGCCCGAAGACCTTGGTGCGCATCAGCCCCGGGGCGTAGCAGGAGAGCAGGACGTACAGCAGGTACCAGAGTACGAAGCCGATGGTGACCGGGAAGGCGAAGCTCCGGAACGAGCGCCGCAGGGTACGGAACTCCTCGCTGTCGTCGATGAGTTGGGCTTCCGTGGCGGCGGTGGTGAGCGGCGGCGAATCCACGCTGTCTCCTCACTCCTTCGGCGTATTTGTCACACGGGGGGAACGATCGAACGTGAGGGGCGTCACAGGTCTGGCGCCGCGCAATGCTAGGAGCGTCCTGCCCGCCCCGGAAGGGGTTGACCGCGATCAGTCGAGCGTTCACCCCCTCGCACCATCCGATTGGCCGAAAAGCAGCCCATCCCAGTGACGCCACGTCCCTCCAGCCCCTCCCGGAACACGGCACCGGCCCGTGCCGCACCCCTGGGGGGGCGACACGGGCCGGCGCCGGGAACCGGTGACTCAGAACGCGATGCGCACCTTCAGCGCCGAACGGTCGTCCATCGCGCGGTAGCCGTCGGGCACCCCGTCCAGGTCGACGGTCCGGTCGAAGACCAGGCCCGGCTCGATGGCGCCCGAGAGCACGTCCGGCAGCAGCTCCGGGATGTACGCGCGGGCCGGGGCGACACCGCCGTTCAGCGAAACGTTCCGGCCGAACATCTGGCCGATGTCGACGCCCGCACTGCCGCCGTGCGGCACCCCGACGTAGCCCACCGCGCCACCGTCCCGGGCGATCGAGAGGGCCGTCCGCATCGACTCCTCGGTGCCGACCGCCTCCAGCACCGCGTGCGCGCCCTGGCCGCCGGTCAGCTCCTTCACGGCCTCGACCGCGGCCTCGCCGCGCTCCGCCACCACGTCCGTCGCGCCGAAGCGGCGGGCCAGCTCCGTCCGGGCCGTGTGCCGGCCCAGCGCGATGATCCGGCCCGCGCCCAGGCGGTGCGCGGCCAGGACGCCGCACAGGCCCACCGCGCCGTCGCCGACCACGGCGACCGTCGCCCCGGGCCGCACCCGCGCCGAGACCGCCGCGTGGTGCCCGGTCGACATCACGTCGGACAGCGCCAGCAGCCCGGGCAGCAGCTTCTCGTCGCCCGCCGCCTCCTTCGGCAGCTTCACCAGCGTCCCGTCCGCGAACGGCACCCGCACCGCCTCGCCCTGGCCGCCGTCCGAACCGACCTGCCCCCAGAACCCGCCGTGCGGGCAGGAGGTCTGGAGGCCTTCGAGACAGAAGTCACACGACCCGTCCGACCAGACGAACGGCGCCACCACCAGATCGCCCTTGGCGAAGCCGCGCACCTCGGCACCGACCTCCTCGACCACGCCGAGGAACTCGTGCCCGATCCGCTGGCCGGCCACCCGCTGCGCCACCCCGCGGTAGGCCCACAGGTCGCTGCCGCAGATACAGGCGTTCACCACCCGGAGCACCACGTCCGTCGGATGCTGGATGACCGGGTCCGGGACTTCCTCGATCCGGATGTCGTTGGGGCCGTGGATCACGGTGGCACGCATGCGCTTTTCCTTAGCTGAAACGATCTCGACCAGGTGTACGACGCCCCCACCGGCCACTCTATTCCGGCCGCCGGTCGCCACATTCCGGCCGGAGCCCCCCGCCGGGCCCCTTATCCTGTTGGACCATGCAACCGATCCAGCCCGAGACCCACGGAGTGCCGCGGACCGCCCCGGTCCCCGCGCAGCGCTCCGCCGTGCCCGGAGGGGGCTTCGCCGTCGTCGACGTCGAGACCACCGGTCTCGGCCGCTCGGACCGCGTCATCTCGGCGGGCGTCTACCAGCTGGACGCCGACGGCGACGTCGTCGACCACTGGTACACCCTGGTCAACCCCGAACGGGACCCGGGCCCGGTCTGGATCCACGGCCTCACCGCCGAACTGCTCGCCACCGCCCCGACGTTCCCGCAGATCGCCGACGAGTTCGCCGCGCGCCTGCGGGACCGCGTGCTGGTCGCGCACAACGCGCTCTTCGACTGGAACATGATCTCCCGCGAGTTCTCCCGGGCCGGCCTGCGGGCCCCGGTCGAGCAGCGGCTGTGCACCATGGTCCTCTCCCGCGACCTGCGCCTGCCGCTGCCCAACGGCAAGCTGTCCTCGCTCGCCGCCCACTTCGGCGTCCGGCAGCGCCACGCCCACAACGCCCTGGACGACGCCCGGGTGCTCGCCGAGGCCTTCCGCCCCAGCCTGCACCTCGCCCGCGACGGCGGCGTGCCGCTGCCGCTGCAGAACTGCGTCGCGGTCACCGACCTCGGCGAGGAGGAGCCCGCCTCCCCCGGCCGCAGCACCTGGACCGGCTCCACCTACCGCCAGGCCAAGAAGCGCCCGCCCTGCCCGTACCCCAACCCGGGGCGCTGGGAGGACGGCAAGCCGCTCGTCCAGGGCATGCGGGTGGCCATCACCGGCGACACCGCCACCGACCGCGAGGTCCTGGAGGACCGCGCGGTCGAGGCCGGACTGCACATCGCCACCTCGGTGAGCCGCCTCACCAGCCTGCTGGTCACCAACGAACCGGACAGCTGGAGCGGCAAGGCCCGCAAGGCCCGCGACGTCGGCACGCCCGTCGTCGGCGAGGACGCCTTCCTCCAACTGCTGCGCGAGGTCGCCCCGCACCCCGGTGCGTGAGCCGGTTGTGAGGTCGGCGTACCGTTCCCATGTGTACCGTTTTCTGCTGACCCGACAGTGGCTGATCACCATGCTGGTCGCGCTGCTGCTGATCCCCGCGACGATCAAGCTGGGCTTCTGGCAGCTGCACCGCCACGAGGCCCGGGTGGCCCGGAACGAGCTGATCGGCCAGGCCCTCACGGCCGCGCCGGTCCCCTTCGACACCCTGTCGCCGACCCCCGGCTTCGCGGTCCCCAAGGACCTCACCTGGCGCGCGGCGACCGCCACCGGACAGTACGACCCGGCACACGAGTTCGTGGTCCGCAAGCGGACCGACTCCAGCGGAACCATCGGCTACTTCGTCGTGACCCCGTTCCGGCTCGCCGACGGCAAGGGCACCGTCCTGGTCAACCGCGGCTGGGTCGCCTCCGGCACCGGGGCCACCGAGTACCCGCCCGTCCCGGCCGCCCCCGACGGCGAGGTCTCCCTCACCGGCCGCCTGCGCGCCGAGGAGACGTACGGCGCCAGCGGCATCAAGGACCGCGCCGGCCTGCCGGACCGCCAGTTCAACCTGATCAACACCGACGAGCAGGCCCAGCGGACCGGCGCCCCCCTCCTCGGCGGCTACCTCGAACTCACCGGCACCACCCCGGCCCCGGCCGACCAGCCCCAGCTGATCCCCGAGCCCAACCACTCCGACATCGGCCCGCACATGGCCTACGCCATCCAGTGGTGGCTGTTCACCGCGATGATCCCGGTCGGCGTCTGGGTCCTCGCCCGCCGCGAGGCCAAGGACCGCGCCAAGCAGGCCGCCGAGGCCGAGGTCCCCCTCGACGCCGTCCCCGCCTAGAGCACGTCCTCCAGCTCCCGCAGCAGCCGCGCCTTCGCCCGCGCCCCCACCACCGACCGCACCGGCTGCCCGCCCCGGAACACCACCAGCGTCGGCATCGACAGCACCCCGTACGCCGCCTGCGTCCGCGGATTGCGGTCCACGTCCACGCTCACCACCCGCAGCCGGTGCGCCTCCTCCCGCGCGATGTCCGCCAGCACCGGCGCCATCATCCGGCACGGCGGGCACCAGTCCGCCGTGAAATCCACCAGCACCGGCCCGTCGACCGCCAGCACCTCCGCGGCGAACGTGTCGTCCGTCACCGCCGGCACACCCGTGATCTCCACCACCGTCTACTCCTTCACCAGTTCGCACAGGGGCGGGTCCAGTGCGACGGCCAACTCGTCCCGCGCCCGCACGGCCCGGTCGAACTGCCCCGCCACACTCGCCCGCACTTCCTGGAGCCGGGCGATGCACTCGTCCAGCTCCCCCAACTTCCGCCGGTACACCTCCAGGGAGGCCGGGCACGAGTCCCCCTCCGGGTGCCCCGCCCGCAGACACTCCACGAACGGCCTGGTCTCCTCCAGCCCGAACCCGAAGTCCTGCAGCATCCGGATCTCCCGCAGCAACCGCAGATCCCCCTCGTCGTACGCCCGGTACCCGTTGCCCGCCCGCCGGGCCGGCAACAAACCCAACTGCTCGTAGTACCGCAACGCCCGCGTGGTCGTCCCCGCCCGCTCCGCCAGCTCCCCGATCCGCATGCCGCCCCACTCCTCCCGCACTTCCGGCCACGACCGTAAACCTTCCCCCCGACGTCAACGCCAGCCCCCGCCCCGCACGGCCCCCCGCGGGGCGAGGCACTATGTCCCCATGGATCTCGGACTGAAAGACAAGGCCTACATCGTCACCGGCGCCACCCGGGGCCTCGGCCTCGCCACCGCCCGCGAACTCGTCGCCGACGGCGCCCGCGTCCTCGTCAGCGGCCGCACCCCGCAGGCCGTCGACGCCGCCGTCGCAGAGCTCGCAACCCTCGGCACCGCCCGCGGCCTGGTCGCCGACAACGCCGCCCCCGACACGGCCGAGCGCCTCGTCGCCGAGGCCCGCCACCACTTCGGCCGTCTGGACGGCATCCTGATCAGCGTCGGCGGCCCCCAGGCCGGTCCGGTCGCGACCACCCCGGAGGAGGCCTGGCGGGACGCCTTCGAGTCCGTCTTCCTCGGCGCCCTGCGGCTCGCCCGCGCCACCGCCGCCGCGCTTCCCGACGGCGGCGCGATCGCCTTCGTGCTCTCCAGCTCCGTCCGCCAGCCGATCCCCGGCCTGGGCATCTCCAACGGTCTGCGTCCGGGCCTCGCCATGGCCGCCAAGTCCCTCGCGGACGAGCTGGGTCCCCGCGGCATCCGTGTGCTCGGCCTGCTCCCGGGCCGGATCGACACCGACCGGGTCCGCGAGCTCGACGCCCTCGCCCCGGACCCCGACGCGGCCCGGGCCCAGGCCGGCGCCGCCATCCCGCTGCGCCGTTACGGCACTCCCGAGGAGTTCGGCAAGGTCGCCGCCTTCCTGCTCTCCCCCGCCGCCTCCTACCTGACCGGTGTCATGGTCCCCGTCGACGGCGGCGCCCTCCGCCCCCTCTGAGCCGCTACTCCACCCTCGGCTGCCGCCGCCCCCGCCGCCCGCGCCGCGCCTCGGCGGGGGCCGCCTGCAGGACCCGGATCCGCAGGTCGGCCGGCAGGTCAGCCAGCCGCAGGCTCCCGCGGGCATCGGCCCGGGGCCCGTCCTCGAAGTGCTCCACCAGCGCGGCCGGGTCGCCGCCCGGCCGCAACCGCACGGCCCCGCGCAGCCGCGGGTGCCGCGGCGCCCGCACCAGCCGCACCCCGGCCCGTTCGACCTCCGGCAGCACCGCCGTCCCGTTCTCCAGCGCCTCCTCCAGGGCCCGCGCGCCGACCCGCAGCCGGAGCCCGCTCACTCCCGGCGTCGGCACCTCGATGCTCGACAGCCCGGTGCGCCGCAGCTGCGCCACCAGCCACCACGCCATCCCCGCCACCAGGACGGCCAGCCCGCCGATCACCGTGGGCCACCACCACGCCGACCCCACCCACCGGCCGCGCGAGCGCGCGCTCACCACCGGCTGGTCCGGCGAGGTCAGCGGCCACCACTGCGGCGGGTGCACGCCCAGTCGGCGGTACAGGTCGAGCCCGCCCGCCAGCACCAGCGCCCCGGCTCCCGCGAGCACCACCCCGACCGCCGCCAGCATCACCCGGTTGACGACCGTCCTCCTCACCGCGCCACTCCCTCACCGCCGTCCGCGCCGCCCCCGCCCGGGTGCTCCTCCACCACGCCCGCGGCTCCCCGTGCCGTCCGCACGTCCAGTCGCAGCGGCCGCCCCAGCCCCACCCGGTCCAGTTCGTCCCGCAGCTGCCGCTGCACCAGGGCCGGTGGCGCGACGCCCGTCAGCGAGACCCGGACCCGCCGCCGCCCGACCCTGATCCGCAGGTGGTCGATCCCGTCCAGGCCGGCCGCCCGGTCCGCCAGCAGGTGTCCGATCCCGGCCCGGTCGATGGCCGCGCTCGTCCCCCCGTACGGCCGCAGGGCGAGCCACCGCCGCAGCCCGGGTGCGACGGCGAGCCAGAGCAGCCACCCGCCGAGCACGGTGGCCGTGCCGGCTCCCACCAGCACCGCCAGGTCGTCGAGGTGGCGGGTCGCCAGCTCGTCCGCGATCTGTGCCCGCCACCGCCGTGCCGGCTGCCCCACCCGGACGGCGACCACGTCGTACAGCAGGGCTCCCGCGATCACCAGCACCCCCGTCGCCACCAGCGCCGCCGCGGCCGTCCGGGGTGCGCGCAGCCGTCTCGCCCGCCCCGGACCGGCGCCCCGCGCGTCCTGGGCCGCGGGTTCCTCCCCGGTCACGAGGTGCCTCCCGTCACCAGCTTCTCGACCACGACGACCACGTCCGACACCCTCGTCCCGGTCAGTCCCGCCACCCGCTCCGCGATCCGCTGCCGCACCGCTCCGGCCAGCGCCGCGACGTCCGAGGGGAACGGCAGTTCCAGGGCCACCCGGACGGTCACCGTGCTCCCCGGTACGGTCACCGAGACGTGCGGCGGCGCTCCTTTCGCCCGTCCGGCGGGCCAGGCTCCGGCCAGCACCTCCCGGGCGGCCCTGGCCGCGATCCGGGCGTACACCCGGTCGCCGACCCGGAGCCGGCCCCGGCGCCCCGGCGCGGTGCCCGGCCCCGCCATCAACGGCGCCGGTCGCGGCCGCGGAGCAGGTCTCCGAGCTCGCCCAACTCGATGTCGCCCTCCAGCAGGCGTCCGACCACGAAGCCGACCAGCCCCAGCGCGGCCACCAGCAGGAAGGCCGCGAACCCGCCGAAGTACCCGGCGAAGCCGAGGGCCATGCCCACCACCAGGCCGACGATGGCCAGGTTCATCGCTACTCCCTCGTCTCCCGCCGTCCCGCCGGGCCCTCTGTCGTGCCGCCGGACGCGCTACTTGAGCTTCGGCCGCTGCCCGGACACCGCCACCGGTTCCTCTTCCTCCTCGAACTCCGGTTCGTCCGGGAGGTGGACGTCATTGACCGCGATGTTGACCTCGACGACTTCGAGGCCGGTCATCCGCTCGACCGCGCCGATGATGTTCTCCCGTACCTGGCGGGCGAGTTCGGGAATGACCACGCCGTACTCGACCACCAGGGCGATGTCGATCGCGGTCTGCTTCTCGCCGACCTCGGCCTTGATGCCCCGCCCGACGCTGGGCTTGCCTCCGGGCACCCGGTCCCGCATCGCGCCGAAGGTGCGGGCGAGTCCGGAGCCGAGCGCGTGGATCCCGGTCACCTCGCGGGCCGCCATTCCGGCGATCTTCTCCACCACGCCGACGGCCAGCGCGGTGCGGCCGCGTTCCTCCGCCGGCCTGGCACCGCCGCCGGACCCCTGCGGGCCGGGGTTCGGGGTGCTGCTGCCGCCGGTGTGCTTGTGCATGGTCGCGGGCGTCGGAGTGTCAGGCATGGGTGCTTCTCCCGTCGTACGGCTCCAGCTATATCGCAAACCTCACCAACTCTGGCATTTCGCCACGATCCCCGCCCGCCGAGCACCGGCGGGCGGCGCCCGGGCAAGCGAAAGGGCCCGGCCCCGGGGAGATCCCCCCGGGGCCGGGCCCGCGTCGCCGCCGTGCGGTCAGTCGCCGATCCCGGCGAGCTCCCGCAGCCGGCGGGCCTGCGCCGCCCGTTCGGCCGAACGCTGCTCGTCGAAGGAGCGCCCGGCGGCCCCCTGCAACAGGGCCTTGGTCTCGATCACCGCGCCGCGGGGGGCGGCCAGCAGGGCGGCCGCGAGGTCGCGGGCGGCGCCGTCCAGTTCCTCGCCCGGCACCGCCAGGTTGGCCAGCCCGATCGCGGCGGCCTCCTCGGCCCCCACCCAGCGGCCGGTCGCGCAGATCTCCAGCGCCCGCGCGTAGCCGACGAGTTCGGTGAGCGGCTTGGTGCCGGCCAGGTCCGGGACGAGGCCCAGCGAGGTCTCCTTCATCGCGAACCGGACGTCCTCGGCGACGACCCGCAGGTCGCAGCCGAGGGCCAGCTGGAAGCCCGCGCCGACGGCGTGGCCCTGGACCACCGCGATGGAGATCAGGTCCGGGCGGCGCCACCAGGTGAAGGCCTCCTGGTACGAGGCGATGGCCTCGTCCAGCTCCTGGTCGGTGGCGGCGGCGAGCTGGAGGAAGGTGGGCTCGCCGGGGATGCCCTCGGGGGTGAACATGGCCCGGTCGAGCCCGGCGGAGAAGGAGAGCCCCTCGGCGCGCAGCAGCACCACCCGGACGCTGCCGGGCAGCTCGCGCCCGGCGGCGGCGAGCGCGCGCCAGAGCGCGGGCGACTGGGCGTTGCGCCGCTTGGGCTCGCACAGGGTGACGACGGCGAGTTCGCCGTCGATCTCCAGTCGGACGCCGTCCCGCTCCCAGCTCGGGGCCTGCGGGTCGGTGGCGGGAGCGGTCATGGAGGACCTCCGGTGGCGAGGGACTTGGCTACCGGAGAGTAACAAAACTCGACGCACGAGGGCAGGGGCCTGGCGGGAAAGATCGGCGGACCCCCAGGCGCCCGCCGGAATCGACACGGAGAGCGGAAGGAACGGAGGACGGGGGACGGAGGACACCCCGGACATGACGATCGGCGGCCGGTCCGCTCGACCCGAGGGCGGACGCCCAGTCGGTTGTGCCGACTGCCGTCTCCTCGGTCGGCGCCCTGCCGCCGCGCCATCCGGCCATTGGCCGACGAACCGTCAGGAACTGGCCCCGGCAGTCGCCTTGTTCTTGCCCCGCGTGGCACCGCCGCGGCCCCGGAGGATCACTCCGGACTCGCTCAGCATCCGGTGCACGAAGCCGTACGAACGACCGGTCTCCTCCGCGAGAGCGCGAATGCTCGCCCCGGAGTCGTACTTCTTCTTGAGATCGGCCGCGAGCTTCTCACGCGCGGCACCGGTCACCCGGCTGCCCTTTTTCAGAGTCTCGGCCACCCGTGCCTCCTCGTAGCGTTGCTCGGTCAGATTCCCATGATCACCCATCCACCGCTTCCTGGCCACCCATTCGACAAGGTCGATGTCGGAAATGCGTGGTCCGCCGGTGGTGATCCGAGCGCAGCAGGGCGCTCACGTAGAGTGCACGCCCCCGGGCGGATACCGCCGAATGCCAGGAAATAGCTGATCAGCAGCGTCGGCCCGACCACGATCACGTGGCGGGCCGACGGAAAGTCCTTAAACGGAATCCAGGTCTACTTCATTCCCTGACACGCCGAAAGGACTAGATATTCTCATCCGAAAAGCGGATCTTGCGTCTACTTCCGGTCAGGCCAGAGAGACCAGATCGGCGTAGGACGGGTTCCAGAGGTCCTCCACGCCGTCCGGCAGCAGGATGATCCGCTCCGGGTCGAGCGCCTCGACCGCGCCCTCGTCGTGGGTGACCAGCACGACCGCCCCGGAGAACTCGCGCAGCGCGCCCAGGATCTCCTCGCGGCTGGCCGGGTCGAGGTTGTTGGTGGGCTCGTCGAGCAGCAGCACGTTGGCGGAGGAGACCACCAGGGTGGCCAGCGCCAGACGGGTCTTCTCACCACCGGAGAGCACCCCGGCCGGCTTGTCGACGTCGTCGCCGGAGAACAGGAAGGAGCCGAGGATCTTGCGGATCTGCACCAGGTCGGTGTCCGGGGCGGCCGAGCGCATGTTCTCCAGCACGCTGCGGTCCGGGTCCAGCGTCTCGTGCTCCTGGGCGTAGTAGCCGATCTTCAGGCCGTGGCCCGGGATCACCTCGCCGGTGTCCGGCTGCTCCACCCCGGCCAGCATCCGCAGCAGGGTGGTCTTGCCGGCGCCGTTGAAGCCCAGCACGACGACCCGGGAACCGCGGTCGATCGCCAGGTCGACGTCGGTGAAGATCTCCAGCGAGCCGTAGGACTTGGACAGGCCGCTGGCGGTCAGCGGGGTCTTGCCGCAGGGGGCCGGCTCCGGGAAGCGCAGCTTGGCGACCTTGTCGCTCTGGCGCACCTGCTCCAGGCCGGACAGCAGCTTGTCGGCGCGGCGGGCCATGTTCTGCGCGGCCACCGTCTTGGTCGCCTTGGCGCGCATCTTGTCGGCCTGGGCGTTGAGGGTCGCGGCCTTCTTCTCGGCGTTGGCCCGCTCGCGCTTGCGGCGCTTCTCGTCGTCCTCGCGCTGCTGCTGGTACTGCTTCCAGCCCATGTTGTAGACGTCGATGCAGGAGCGGTTGGCGTCCAGGTAGAAGACCTTGTTGACGACCGTCTCGACCAGGTCGACGTCGTGCGAGATGACGATGAAGCCGCCCTTGTAGGTCTTCAGGAAGTCCCGCAGCCAGACGATGGAGTCCGCGTCCAGGTGGTTGGTGGGCTCGTCGAGCAGCAGGACGTCGGAGTCCGAGAAGAGGATCCGGGCCAGCTCGACGCGGCGGCGCTGACCACCGGAGAGGGTGTGCAGCGGCTGGTTGAGGATGCGGTCCGGCAGGCCCAGCGCGGCGGCGATGGTGGCGGCCTCGGCCTCGGCGGCGTACCCGCCCTTGGTGAGGAACTCGGTCTCCAGCCGGGCGTATTTCTTCATCGCGTTGTCCCGGGTGGCGCCCTTGCCGTTGGCCATCCGTTCCTCGTTCTCGCGCATCTTCTTCAGCACGGTGTCGAGGCCGCGGGCGGACAGGATGCGGTCCTTGGCGAGGACGTCCAGGTCGCCGGTGCGCGGGTCCTGCGGGAGGTAGCCGACCTCTCCCGAACGGGTGACGGTACCGGCGGCGGGCAGGCCCTCACCGGCGAGCACCTTGGTGAGGGTGGTCTTGCCGGCGCCGTTGCGGCCGACCAGGCCGATCCGGTCGCCGGCGGCGACCTTGAAGCTCGCGGACTCGATCAGGATCCGGGCACCGGCGCGCAGTTCGAGGGCGTTGGCGGAAATCATGGCTGGGGACTACTCCTGGGGCGTGGGCGGGCGGCCGGGTACGTCGCATCCGGGGCCGGGGTGGCGTGAGGGGGGCTTCATCGGCGGTCGGCGCGGCCCTCGTCGCGCCGCCACCCGCTATTGCCCGGAGAAAATAGCCATGGCGGCAAGTCTACCGGGCCCCGCACCACCCCCGGGGAAGTACCGTCCCGGGGTATCCGGCAGCCCCCGGCCCACACCGCCGAGCCGCGGATCGTCCCGGCTACCGCGGCCGCGCGGCCGGCTGGTCCGCCGCGGGGGCGTCGGTGGCGGACGGGGCGGCCGGAACCACCGGATCGACCGGATCGACCGGGGCCACCGGGTCCATCGGCGCGTCCGCCGCGCATCCGCCCAGCGGCCGGACCGCCGCGAACGGCGCGTCGGCGCTGCCGCAGGGCGTCTCGGGGGCGGCCGCCCTGGTGTCGAACACCTTGGGCGGGACGATCGGACCGTCGGTGATCTCCACCCGGCTGCGGTCCAGCACCTTGACCGTGGCGGTCGGGCCGGCGCTCGTCGCCCAGCCGTTGCTGTCCAGCCGGTAGCCGGTGATGCCGCCGGAGACGGCCTGCCCGCCGCTGTTGGCGCAGGTGCGCGGGATGAGCACCGCGTAGTCGGTGTGGACGGCGCGCAGCGGGTCGTAGACGCAGCCGCCGGCGGGCTTGTCGTTGTAGCGCAGGTCGCCGTCGGCGTCGCGCAGGCCCATGGTCAGGTTCGGGGTGACCAGGGCCAGCCAGGGCGAGCCGTCCCGCTGGACGGTGTGCAGCGCGGCCGCGGCCCGCTGCTTGGCGAGCGCCTTGCGCTGGGCGTCGGTCCGCTGGGCGGCGCCCGGCTCGCCGTCGCCGCGCAGCCAGTCGGCCAGGCCGGGCACCGCACGGTGCCAGCGCACCTCGTGGTCGCCCGGGCGCACCGAGGTGACCAGGCCGTCGTCCCAGACCACGATCGCGTTGTCGCCGGCCATCGCGAGGTAGAGCGCCTCGGCGCCCTCCCGACGGTAGGACCAGGCCTGCTCGCCGGTCTGCTTGTGGAAGGCCTCCAGGCCCGGCCCCACCCGCAGGTCGAGATCGGCCGAACCGAGCGTCTCGGAGTTCACCGGCGCCGCCTCCGCGTCCCCGGGCCCCGCGACCCGGTCGCCGAACGGCACCGGCTTGTTCGCGTGCGCCGCCGCCCCCGCCGCAAGGACCAGCATCACCGCCGAGGCAGGCAGGATCGAGCGGGGGGTCAGTACACGCAGCGGCTTCCAGGACACGGCCGGAGCGTACCTGTCACCGGGCGCGCGAGTCAGCCCGGTTCCGGCGCCGCTCCGGCCCGCCGGGCGTCCGCCCGGCCCCGCGCGCCCTCCCCGCACGACCACCCGCCCACCTGCGCCGTCGGGGCTCCGGCCGCTCCGCCGGTCGCGCCGGAGCGGGCCGGAGGAGCCCGGCGGGACCGTTACAGATCTGATACACACGACCGCCGGTCTCCGGCCGCTGCGACAGACGGCGTTCGATCGGCGCCCACTTTAGGGTGACATTCGGCTTTTTCGTCCCCCTTCGGGCCTACTGTCTGCGAGCGGGGCGCCACGGTCCGTCCACGCCGAGACCGGGCGCCCCTCCCACGCGACGTCCCGAGGAGAGCACCATGCGAATCGGCCGCCTGACGCTGGCCGCCGCCACCCTGCTGCTGATGGCCACGGCCAGCGTCCCGGCCGGGACGCCGTTCAGCCAGACCGAACGGCGCACCCTCTCCTCGGACGCCGTCGAACCACGCGGCGCGGCCCCCCGTCCGCCGGTCCAGCGGCCGAGCCACGAGCCGCCGTTCGGCGCCTTCGTCGGCTCCTGGGACAAGTACATCCCGCAGATCGGCCAGTACGCCCAGTGGCTGGGCGACGCGAACATGCAGGTCGGCCACACCTACCTGGCGGGCAACGGCTGGAGCGACATCGAGGGCGAGCCGCTGGTGCTCGGCCTGTGGTCGCAGTGGCGGCAGGCCGACCCGTCCCGGCTGCTGGTGCTCGGCGTGCCGATGCTGGTGCCCAGCGAGTCGAACGTCCCGGACGACGAGGTCGCCGAGCTGCTCGCCCAGGGGGCGCGCGGGGACTTCGACGGGCACTTCGTCAAGCTCGCGCGCCGACTGGTCGCGCTGGGCGGCGCGGACACCGTGCTCACCCTCGGCTGGGAGATGAACGGCACCACCTACACCCACCGCTGCAAGCCCGACCCCTCCGCGTGGAAGACGTACTGGCGGCGGATCGTCGGGGTGATGCGCTCGGTGCCCGGGCAGCGCTTCCGCTTCGACTTCGCCCCCAGCCGGGGCCTGGACGCCGTCCCCTGGACCAAGTGCTACCCCGGCGACGACGTGGTCGACATCATCGGCATGGACAGCTACGACCAGCCCGCCGGCGGCACCTTCGACGACTACGTGCGCGAGCCGTACGGCCTCCAGGACCAGGTGGAGTTCGCCGCCAAGCGCGGCAAGCCGGTCTCCTACCCCGAGTGGGGGCTGTACCGCAACGGCGACAACCCCGAGTACGTGAAGCGGATGGTCGAATGGATCCGCACCCACGACACCGCCTACCAGACCGTCACCGACTACTGTCCGCACGGCTTCTTCCAGTGCGACCGCAATCCGCGCTCGGCGGAGGCGTTCAAGCGGCTGATGTCCGGCTCGAAGGGCGCCCCGGCTCCGGCGGAGGCGCCCACCGCGCCCGCCGCCCCGCCGGCGTCGGAGGCGCCCGCGGCGCCGGGGCCGTCCGGCCCGCCGGACTCCCCCGCCGTACCGGCCGCCCCCGCCGTACCCGGGGGCGGCACCGCACCGAGCAGGGCGGCGGCCCCGTCGGTCCGCCCGACGACCGCCAAACCGACCGCCAAACCGACGGGCGCCCGGCACGCCAAGCACTAAGGGGTCAGCTGCGGCGGCGGGCCAGCAGCGCCTCCTTGAGCCGGGGGAAGCGGGTGCTCAGCTGGTGCACCGCCGCCTGCCGGGCGCGCACCATCACGGCCCGGACGGCGGCCGCCGGTGCCGCCCCCGCCGGGCCGAGCAGCAGCCGCTGGTTGGCGAGCTGGTCCGGCCGCCAGCGCTGCTTGTACGGCTCCTGGCCGCGCAGCAGGCCGAGCACCGGGACACCGGCGCCGACCGTCTCGTCCAGCGCCGCGCCGAACAGCAGTCCGGCGATGTCCAGTCGCTCGCGCAGCACCGGGTGGGCGCCGTACATGTACAGCCCGCCGAAGGAGGGGCAGAGCAGCAGCAGGTTCACCGCGACCAGCTGGCCGTCCAGGTGGAACTGGTGGACGGCGGCCCTGCCGGTGGCGACCAGCCCGGTGGTGGACTCGGTCAGGTGCCGGGCGAACCGCTCGGTGCGGTGCTCGGGCGTGACGCCGCGCGCCTGCCACTGCAGCTGGTGCAGCCGCAGCAGCCCGTCCAGCGCCTGCGGCACCTCGGCCACCGGGGTCGTGCGGACCTTCACCCCGGCCTCGGCGATCTTGCGGAGCTTCACCCGGCTGCGCTGGGCGGTCTTGCCGGGCACCCGTTTGAGCAGCCGGTCCATCGGGACGGCCGGCAGGTACTGGCAGAGCGAGTCCCGGTAGCGGCGGCGGCTGCCGCGCCAGTGCCCGTACACCCGGTGCACCGCCGCCTCCGGGTGGACCTCGCGCAGCTCCAGCCAGTGCCAGGGGCGGGTGAGCGGGAGCGCGGCGGCGAACTCGGCGGCGGACCGGTCGGCGAACTCGTCGTCGAGCAGGACGTCGGTGTAGTCGACCAGGCCGCCGCCGAGGCCGGTCAGGCCGCCGAGCGGTCCGCCGCGGCGTACGAAGGCGCCCGCGCCGACCAGCCGGCCGTCCCGGCGGACCAGGAGCACGACCAGGCTGCCCGGGCGGCCGTAGTGACGCCACCAGGAGCGCTGCCAGTCGGCGGCCTGGAAGAAGGTCGCGGTCCGGCAGCGGGCGGCCAGGTCGTCCCACTCCTCGGCGAGGACGTCCAGGGCGTCGTCCTCGCGGCGCAGCTCGGTGGTCCAGACCGGGGCCTTCGCCTGGGCGGGCAGGCCGCTTCTGCGGGTCTCGGTGCTCATCGGCCGCTCCCGGCCGGGGCCTTCCGCTGGGCGGGGGCCTGCGCGTCGGCCGGGGGCTGCTCCGCCGCCGGCGGCGCGGCGGCGGCGCCGCTCTGCTCGTCCGCCTTCGCGGCGGCCTTCACGGTGGTCTTCTTCGCGGTCCGCCCGGCGGCCTTGGTGCTCCCGGCCCTCCCGCCCTCGGCCTTCGCCGCTTCGGGCTCGGACTCGGACTCGGGTTCGGGCTTGGGCTTGGGCTTGGGCTGCGCGGAGGCCGTGACCGTGGCCCCGGCCGCGGCCGGCTCCTCGCGGCGCGGGCGCGGGGCGGCCGGGACCGCCGCCGGCGCGGAGGCGGCGGGCGCCTCGGGCTGCGCGGCGGGCGCGGCCGGCGCGGTCCGAGAGGCCCGCGCGGCCCGCAGGATCCGCGGCATCTCGGGGCTCCCGGCGGCCTCCGGCGTCCCCGCGCCGCCCCGGCGACGGGTCATCATCGCCAGCGCGCCCAGCAGCAGCCCGGCCGCGCCGCCGACCGCGACGTCCAGCTTCCCGGAGGGCGTGGTCGGCCTGTCCGGCGCGGCGGCCGGGGACAGCGTCACCAGCCGGACGTTGGTGTCCTTGCTGCTGGTGTTGGCGAACGCGACCAGCGAGCGGGCCACCGCGTCGGCGGTCAGGGCGGCCTCCTGGGGGTGCGGCCCGGTGCCGGTGATCTCGATCATCGGGGCGTCCGGGGAGGTCGTCCCGTGCACCAGGGACTCCAGTTCGGCGCGGGTGTGGCCGGTCTCGGCGGCCGCCTCCCCGAGCACCTGCGGCTGGCCGGCCAGCCGTCCGTACGCCTGGGCGAAGTTCGTCGCGATCGCGGCCTCCCCGGGGTTCTGCGCGACCACGAGGACGTAGGCGTTGGCGGCGTACGACGGGTCCGCGACGAGGGCGTACCCGGCGCCGGCCGCGGCGCCCAGCGGAACCGCGAGCACCACCGGCCACCAGCGGCGGACCAGGCGGCGGCGGGCGCTTCGGCGCGGTGTGGTCATGGGTGTTGCTCCTTGGGTCTGGTACGGCGGTTCCGGCGGTGGCGGGCGGTCAGCCGCGGGCCAGCCGGTCGTAGAGGGCGCCCAGGTCGCGGGCGACCCGGGCGATGTCGTAGTGGCCGACGGCCGGGGGGTGCGGCAGCGGGCCGGCGATGTGCCCGCTGAGCGGCCGCAGGTCGCGCAGCGCGGCGGCGTAGGCGGCGGCCTCGGAGGGCACGCGGCGGGCCTGGGGGGCGGCGCCGGGCGGCAGTTCGTCGAGCGCCGGGCAGGCGCTGTACCGCACCGGCAGCCCGGCCGCGAGGCCCTCCAGCACGCCCAGGCCGAAGGTCTCCGCGGTGGAGGGGGCGGCCAGCACGTCCAGGGCGGCCAGCAGCCGGGGCACGTCGTCGCGCTCCCCGGCGAGCACCAGGCGGCCCCGCACGCCGAGTTCCTCGGCCCGGCGCTCCAGCGCGGCGCGCTCCGGGCCGGCTCCGACGAGCACCAGCCAGGTGGCCGGGTCGAGCTCGGCGAGCGCCTCGACCAGGACCTCGAAGCGTTTGCCGGGCACCAGCCGGCCCACCCCGCCGATCACCCAGCTCCCGTGCGGCAGGCCCAGCTCGGCCCGCAGCCGGCGGCGGGTGGCGGTCCGTTCGGCGGGCGCGAGGCGGTACCGGGAGGACTCGATGCCGTTCGGGATCAGCTCGATCCGGGCCGCCGGGACGCCCCAGGAGCGCAGCGTCTGGGCGACCTGGCGGGAGACCGCGACGGTGGTGCTGCCGAGCCGTTCGGCCGCCAGGTAGAGGCCCTTGACCCCCCGGGTGACCGGGCGGCCCTCGATCACCCCGGCGTGCAGCGAGTGCTCGGTGGAGACCACCGCGCGCACCCCGGCCAGCCGGGCGGCGGTCCGGCCGTACAGCTGCGCCCGGTAGAGGTGGGTGTGCACCAGGTCGTAGCGGCCGGCCCGGACCAACCGGACCAGTCGGGGCAGCGCGCCGAGGTCCCGGTTGCCGCGCATGCCGAGGTGGTGGACGGTGACGCCGTCGGCGCGCAGCGCGGCGGCGACCGTGCCGGGGTTGGTCAGGGCGAGCACCTCGCACTGCTGGTGTGCCGGCAAGTGCCGCAGCAGCAGGTGGAGTTGGCGCTCGGCGCCGCCGGCGGCCAGACCGGTGACGATGTGCAGCACCCTCATGGCCGGTGCTCCCGACGGGTGTGGCGCAGCTCGGTGATGGTGTCGCGCAGCCGGTGCCGGCCCCGCTTGGCGCGCAGCCGCCAGGCGCCGTCGCGGTCGCCGACGTAGCAGCGGGGCAGGGCGAAGCGGCCGGTGAGCGGGGAGTGCGCGATGGCGCAGGCGTGGTCGTACCCGGCGTCGCGCACGGCCAGGGCGGCGGCGAGGTCGACGGCGCCGTACGGGTAGCAGAAGCCGGTGACCCGGCCGCCGACGGCCTCCTCCAGCAGCCGCCGGCTCTCCCGGGCCTGGACGGCGAGGGCCTCGGGCGGCAGGCCGGGCAGCGCCCGGTGGCCGAGGCCGTGCGAGCCGATCTCCCAGCCGGCGGCGGCGAGTTCGGTGACCTCCTGGACGGTGAGCAGCTGCTTGCGCGGGCCTTCGGTGTCCCAGTCGTTGTCCCGGCCGAGCAGGTCGGCGACCACGTACGCGGTGGCGGTGAAGCCGTACGCCTGGAGGATCGGCACCGCGTACCGGGCGAAGTCGGCGTAGCCGTCGTCGAAGGTCAGGCCGACCAGTCCGGCGTCCCGGCCGAGGGCGCGGGCCCGCATCAGCTCGCGGACGGAGACGCCGCGCCGGCCGCTCCGGTGCAGCCAGGCGATCTGTTCGGCGAACCGATCGGGGCTGACGGTGAGCCGGTAGGGGTCCTCCTTCTCGACCGCCACCGAGTGGTACATCAGGATCCACGGCGAGGCGGCGCCGGGGAGCGGCGGTTCGTCGAGCGGGTGGGGGCTCCTGGGCGGTCGCGCCCGGTCCGGCGGCGCGTCGGCCGAACGGACGGTTCCCCGTTCATTGTCCATGGGGACGCTTCCCTTCTTCGGCGGCGGTTGGCGGGTTCCGCCCGGGCCCCAGGGCCCGGGCGGCGGCGAGGACCGGGCCGCGCACCTCGCGGGCACCGAGCCCGGTGCCGAGGGCGGCGAAGGCCAGCACCACGACGAGGCCCCCGAGGAGGGTCGCGAGCAGGGGGTCGGCGGCCAGTCCGGCGCCGGCGGCGCCGAGCACGGCGGCCCCGGCGGCGGCGGCCACCAGTCGGCCGTGGCCGCCGAGGACCCGGTTCAGACGCAGCGGGATGCCGCGCAGCACCAGTCCGCGCAGCAGCAGCGCGGCGGCGGCGGTGATGCCGGCCGCGTTGCCGGCCGCCAGCCCGAGGGCGCCGAACCGGGGCGTGGCGAGCAGGCCGGTGGTGACGGTGACGCCGAGGCCGAGCACCATCGCGGCGGCCGGGTACCAGTCCAGCAGCGGGCGGCGGCCCTCCTCGGGGCCCGGGTCGTCGGCCCGGCGGACCACCGGGCACAGCGAGAAGTACGGGCGGATCATCACACCGATCAGCGCCTGGGCAGGCAGGCCGAAGCTGTACACCCGGATGACGGCGGCGGTGGCGGCGGTGTCGTGCGGGCCGAAGGCGCCGCGCTCGAACAGCAGCGACACCACCGAGGGGGCGCAGGCCATCAGGAAGGCGGTGCCGAGCAGGACGACCGCCGCCGCCTGGCCGAGGTCCTTCTCCACCCGGTCGCGGGCGGCGGTGAGGTCCCCGGCCGCCAGCGCCCGGGCGACCAGCGGGAAGGTGACGGTGCAGATCAGGATGCCCGCCGTCATGGCGAGTTGGGAGACCTTGGCGGCGTAGTTGAGGTGCGAGATGGTACCGGGCGGCAGGGCCGAGCCGAGGTAGCGCTCGACGAAGACCTGGGACTGGCGGGTGAGCGTGAAGGCGGCCACCGGCAGCAGGGCGAGCGGCATCAGCACCAGGGCCCGGCGCGAGCGGCGGCCGCGGCCGGCGCCGGGCGGGCCCTGGCCCAGCCGGCGCAGGAAGGGGCCGACCAGCAGGCCGGCCATCAGCAGGCTGCCGGCCGCGACGCCGAGGGCGGCGGAGCGCACGCCGAGGTGGGAGTGGAGGCAGAGCAGGACGGTGAGGATGCCCAGGTTGTAGGCGACGTAGATGCCGGCCGGGGCGGTGAAGCGGTGGTGGGCGCGCAGTGCGGCGGCCAGGTAGCCGGCCACCCCGAAGGGCAGCACGGTGACCGCGGTGATCCGGGTGCAGGTGACGGCGAGCGCGGGGTCGGGGAGGCCGGGGGCGAGCAGTCCGACCAGGTGCGGGGCGCCCAGGGCGACGGCCAGGGCGAGGCCGCTGAGCGCCAGCAGCAGCCAGGGCAGGGTGGCGCGGACCAGCTGGCGGACCGGGTCCGGGGCGTCCGGGTCCTCCTCGCGCAGCACCAGGGCGAGGGCGAAGGCGGGCACCATGAGGAACGACATGGCGTCCTCGATCAGCAGCGGCGCCGCGGTCTCGGGGACGGTCCAGGCGACCAGGAAGGCGTCGGTGCCCTGGTTGGCGCCGAAGTAGCGGGCCAGCAGGAGGTCGCGCAGCAGGCCGAGGCCGGAGCCGGCGGCGCTGAGCACGGCGGTGATGCCGAAGGCCTTCGCCAGGAAGCCGCGCCGCGGGGCCGGGTGGGGTTCGGCGGGAGGCTCCTCGGCGGGGACGGCGCCGCGTGGGGCCGGGAGGGCGGAGGGGGCGACGGCGGCCGGCCGTTCGGTGGTCACCGGGCCGCCCCGGTGACCACCGGCCCGGCGGCGGGGTGCGCGGGGCGGTGCGCGGCCGCGCGGGCGGCGAGGCCGAGGACGACGGAGGTCAGCACGGTGGTGGTGCCGCCGATGTCGGCGTACAGGAAGTCGGACAGCACCCAGGTGAGCAGGGCGAGTGCGGCGAGCCCCGGGCCGTGCCGGTGGCGCAGGCAGCCGAGCAGCAGGGCGAGGAAGAGCGCGGCGTAGGCCGTGATGCCGATCAGGCCCTGCTCGCTGAGCACCAGGAAGTACATGTTGTGCGGGGAGAGCAGCGGTTCGCGCTGGAAGCCGATGGTGGCGTCGGCGGCGTCGCTGCCGGAGGACAGCCGCAGCGGGGCGTGGCTGTCGCGCAGTTGCTGGAAGGCCTTGGGTCCGGCGCCGAGCACGGGGTGGTCCTGCCAGATCCGTCCGGCGGTGGACCACAGGTCGTACCGGTCGGAGACGGACTGGTCGGGGGCGGCGGAGACGGAGCCGATGGAGCCGAGCCGCTTGGTGACGCCGGAGCCGCCGAGGCCGAGGCCGCCGACCAGGACGACCACGGCGGCCAGGCCGAGGACGGCGCCGCGCACCAGCAGCCGGGCGTCGGCGCGCAGCAGCAGCACGGTGGCGGCGAGGCCGGTGGCGATCCAGCTGCCCCGGCTGAACGAGACGGCCAGTGGGAAGGCGAGGAAGGCGGCGGAGGCGAACATCGCGCGGCGCAGGCGGGCGTTGCCCTCGGCTCCCCGCTCGGCGAGGCCCAGGGCGAGGGCGGCGAGCAGCCCGTAGCTGACCACGCTGGACATCGCCATGATGTCCAGCGCGCCGAAGGTGCCGACGGCCCGGATCGGCTGGCCGGTGTAGGAGGCGCCGGTGTGGGTGAGGTACTGCTTCGCGCCGACCACGCCCTGGATCAGCGCGGCGAGCACGAAGGAGCCGAGGACCAGGCGCTGGTCGGTGCGGTCACGCAGGGAGCAGAGGACGGCGGCGGGGACCAGGACGAACACCTGGGTGAGCCGGACGAACCCGGTGACACTGGCCGCAGGGTCGATCGAGCCCACGGTGGCGACGGCGGCGGCGACCACGATCCCGCCGAACAGGACGCAGGTGGTGCGGTCGATCGCGGGCAGGCGTCCGCGCAGCAGGTTGAGCCCGGTGAGGGCGACCAGCGCCAGCGAGGCGAGGTCGGCGGCGGTGACGTGGACGGCCGCGGCGACGTCCTTCTCCCCGGTGGGCACGCAGACCAGCAGGACGGTGGCCGCGGCCAGCGGGCTGGTGCGCTCCGCGAGCGCGGGCAGGGCCCGGCGTAACGCCGGGCGGGGGAAGGCGGGCAGGGTCAGGGCCACGCGCGGTCAGCTCCCGTCCGGGTGGAGCATGATGACCGCGGTGCGGCACAGGATCTTGACGTCCTGCCAGAGGCTCCAGCTCTCGATGTAGCGGTTGTCGAAGCGGGCCCGGTCCTCGATGGAGGTGTCCCCGCGCAGGCCGTTGACCTGGGCCAGCCCGGTGAGGCCGACCGGGACCCGGTGGCGGTCCGCGTACTCGGGGTAGGCCTGGCCGAACCGCATGACGAAGTAGGGCCGTTCGGGGCGCGGCCCGACCAGGCTCATGTCGCCGCGCAGGACGTTCCACAGCTGGGGCAGCTCGTCCAGCGAGCTCCTGCGCAGCAGCCGGCCGACGACGCCCATCCGGTGGTCCTGGGCGATGTTCCAGCGGGTGGCGGACTCGTGCTCGTTGCTCGGACGCAGGGTGCGGAACTTGAGGACGGTGAAGACCCGGCCGTCCAGGCCGGTGCGCTGCTGACGGAAGAGCACCCCGGGGCCCGTGTCGAAGCGGACGGCGAGGGCGCAGAGCGCCAGGACGGGGGCGAGCAGCAGCAGGCCCACGGAGGCGACGGTGATGTCCAGGGCGCGCTTGACGGCCCAGCCGGGGCGGCGCATCGCGGGGCGGCCGACCCGTAGACAGGGGAAGCCCCACAGGTGGTCGGCGTCGGCGGTCGGGGCGGCGGGCAGCGAGCCGTACTCGCGCAGGGCGGGCACCAGCCAGACCTGGCAGCCGAGCCGGGCGGCCTCGCGCAGGGTGGCGGCGGTCTCGGCCTCGTCGGCGGCACCGGCGGTGGCGATCACGTGCTGGACGCCGTGCCGGCGCACCTCGCGCTCCAGCGCCTCGCGGCCGCCGAGCACCGGCGGGTCGGCGTCGCCGGGCAGCAGCGGCGGGTCGGCGTCGAGGAAGCCGACCGGGCGCATCCCGTACTCGCCGTGCTCGCGCAGGGCGGTGGCGATCCGGCGGCCGAGCCGGCCGGCGCCGAGGACCAGGACGGGGCTGGGGCGGCTGCGGCGGATCCGCCGGACCAGGTGGTAGAGGACGCCGCGGCCGACGGCCGCGATCAGCAGCTGGGTGCCGAGCAGGACGGTGAGCCGGGCCGGACCGGCCGGACCGCAGTCGGGCCAGTGGCCGCCGAGGCAGCCGGACAGGGTGACGGCGAAGGCGGTGGCGACGACGGCCCGGGCGGCCAGCGCGGGCAGTTCGTCCAGGACGGACAGGGTGAGCCGGGAGCGGTAGAGGCCGCCGGCCAGGTTGAGCAGGAGCAGCAGGGGCAGGACGGCGGGGACGCCGAGCAGCGGGTCGAGCGGGGCGGCCGGGTCGAAGGCGCGGTTGGCGATGCCGCCGGCGGTGCACAGCGCGATGACGTCGGCCTGGACCAGGGCGAGCGACAGGGCCAGCCGGGAGCGGACCGGCCCTCGCGAGCGGCGCGGCGGGGGAACCGCCCGGGGGGTCGCCGCTCCGGCCGGCCGGTCGAGCAGGCCGGTGCCGGGCCGGCGGGGGCCGGACAGGGCTCCACCCGATCGCGGCACACTGTCGTGGTCAATGGTCATCAGCGCACGATCTCCCCTGCTGTGTGCCCGGGGTGGCGGTGCCCCGGCACCGGCTGGCGCGGGGCGGCCGTCCCGGCCCGGTGGGCGCGGTCCTGACATCGCCTGCTGCCGCTCAGGGCATTCGGATGTCCGGCGGCGGGGCCGATCGCTGGGGGACCGGTCAGGAAGAAATCGGTCATGCGAAGCTCAGCCGTGAATTTCCGGCGTGAAATCTGAACGAAGCAGGCAAAATCCGACAATACCGAACCGGGCCGTACAGGACGGAAGTTGACTTGCCGTTTCATTCCAGCCGCCCATTAATAGTTATTTCGGATTTGACGCCTCGCTTCCGTATCCGGTCGAGGACGCGAATACGACAACGCCGGAAACGGCGGGCATTCACGGCATGTGAAACGATCAGATCCGCTCCGGGACACGGGCCCGGCGGCGCCCCGACGCCGGTCCGGCGCCCAGCAGATGGCGATAGAGGACGTCCACCTGTTCGACCACGGTGCGCACGTCGTGCCGGCCGACCACGTGGTCGCGCAACCCGGCACCGCGCCGCTCGCATTCGATCGGATCCGACAGCGCGTCCCCCATTCGGGTGGCGAGGGCCCGCGCGTCCTCGGGCGGGACGATCGCGTGCGCGAGCTCGGCCGGCGGCAGGCACTCCCGGGCACCGGGCACGTCCGTCAGCAGCACCGGCCGGGCCGCCGCCATCGCCTCCAGCGGGGCCAGCGCCATCCCCTCCCAGCGCGAGGGCAGCACCACCAGGTCGGCCGCCGCCAGCCACGGGCGCGGATCCGGCACGTCCCCGACCAGCCGGATCCGGGCGGGCTCGGCGGTCCGCCGGACCAGCTCGGCCACCCGCTGCTCCTCCGGCCCGCCGCCGACCAGCGCCAGCCGGGCCCGCGGCGCCCGGCGCAGCACCTCCGGCCAGGCGGCCAGCAGCACGTCCTGGCCCTTCTGCCGGCACAGCCGCCCGACGCACACCGCGAGCGGGGCGTCCAGGTCCAGGCCGAGCGCGATCCGGGCGGCCCGGCGGTCGGCGGGCGCGTAGTGGCGCACGTCCACGCCGTTGGGCACCACCGCCCAGTCGGCGTGCACCCCGGCCGCCACGCCGTCGGCCCGCTCCTGGACGCTGACGCACAGCAGCCGGTGCGACCAGCGGGCGGCGAAGCGCTCCCAGCGCAGGGTGGCGGCGGCCAGCGCGCCGTCGACGGCGGCGAAGGACCAGGCGTGCGGCTGGAAGACCGTCGGCACCGTGCCGCGCACCGCGAGCCGCCCGGCCAACCCGGCCTTGGCGCTGTGCAGGTGGACCACGTCGGGCGCGGCCGCGCGGACGATCCGGCGCAGCCTCCAGGCCTCGGCGGGGAGGCCCGGGCCGGGCGGGCGCCGGGCGGGCCAGTCCTGGACCAGCGCGCCCACCGCGGCGGCCTCCTCGGCCAGCCGTCCGCCGCGCGGGCAGGCGACCAGCACCCGGTGCCCGGCCTCCCGCTGACCCCGGACCAGATCGGCGACGACGCGGGCGACCCCGCCGTCCACCGGCTGTGAAATGTGAAGGATCGTCATATGCACGGCGGCGAGCCTAGGGTGGCTCACCGGCGCCGGACGGCCCCCGTCACCCGCAGGTGGCGGTTCGGCCACCCGTACGGCTTTCGGCTCGTACGGGAGACCGAGCCGCTCGAATTCCCGGGCGATTCGACCGCTTCGATGGATCTACGCGCGCGAATCGCGCGGTTGGCGATTCCGGCGCCCGGGAGGTCCCGGCGGACCGGGACGGGCCTCGGTGAGGCTCAGCGGACCCCGATGAGGCTCAGCGGACCTCGGCGGCGAGGTTGGCCAGCACCTGGTCGTGGATCCGGTTCAGGCCCTTCGGGGCGAAGGTACGCTCGAAGAAGCCCCCGATGCCGGTGGCGCCCTGCCAGGTCGTGTTCACGGTGACCTTGGAGCGCCCCTCGCCGGCGGCCGCGACGGTCCAGGTGATCACCATGCTGGAGTTGGCGTCCTTCTCCACCAGCTGGTCCGGCTGGGGCGCGGACACGGTGAACAGGCAGTCGCGCACCCGCTTCTCGGTGGCCTGGAGCTTCCAGTGCACCTGGGTGCCGGCACCGGTGCCGCCGACCCGCACCTCGTACTCGCTGTACTGCGCGGGCAGCAGCTTCGGGCGGGTCACCTGGTAGTCGGCCAGCGCCTCGTACACCCGCTCGGGGGCGGCGTCGTAGACCCGCTCGGTGGTGGCCTGCACCTGTCCCATGACCTTGCTCTCCTCATGTGGTGGGAACCGCTCTGTCCGGCTAGCCAATCACAGGCTCACGCCCGCGACGCGGCGGGATAGGGTGGCCGGTGTGCTCGATCTGGTGACTGCAGTGCGCTACGTCGACCCGCTGCGGGCCGGCGGTTCCGTCCCCGGTGTGGTGGAGACCGACGACCTGGGAACGTACGTGGTCAAGTTCACCGGGGCCGCGCAGGGCCGCAAGGCGCTGATCGCCGAGGTGATCGTCGGCGAGCTGGCCCGGCGGCTGGGCCTGCGGGTGCCGGAGCTGCGGCTGGTGGACTTCGACCCGGCCGTCGCCGCGGACGAGCCGGACGCCGAGATCCAGGACATGCTCAAGGCCAGCGCCGGCCTCAACCTCGGGATGGACCTGCTGCCCGGCGCACGGGACTTCCGGCCGGGAATGATCGCGGTGGACTCGGCCGAGGCGGGCCGGGTGGTCTGGCTGGACGCGCTGACCGGCAACGTCGACCGCACCGTGCACAACCCCAACCTGGTGGTCTGGCACGGCCGGCTCTGGCTGATCGACAACGGCGCCGCGCTGATCTTCCACCACCGCTGGGCGGGCGCCGGGTCGGCGGTCGGCAAGCGGTACGACCTCAGCGCGCACGCGCTCGGCGGCTCGGCCCCGGACGTCCGGCTGGCCGACGAGGAGCTCGGACCGCTGGTCACCGTGCCGCTGCTGGAGGAGGTGGTGGCGCTGGTCCCGGACGAGTGGCTGGCCGACGAGCCCGGCTTCGACTCGGTGGACGCCGTCCGGCACGCCTATGTCACCCACCTGGCCGCCCGGGTGGTGCTCTCGGAGGAGTGGCTGCCGGAGGGCTTCGCCACCCCCGACCAACTGCGCGAGGCGGAGCGGCGGCAGGCGGCCCGGACCAGGGCCGGGCGGCCCGCCTGGCTTCGGGAGGTGCCGGACCTGCACGGCAAGCCGTCGGTGGAGACGGTCTGGGAGCACCACTTCGACGAGGGCTGACCGGGCCCGGGCGCGGCCCGGTCGGTGCCGTCCGCCCGCGATCGCCGGGCGACTTCCGGGCGGCCGCAGGGTGATCGCGGGGCGACCGCCGACGAGCGGTCGGTGCCAAAACGCGACCGGGGAGCGGGACCCCGTGGGCCCGCTCCCCGGTACTGCCGTTCCTACCGCTTCCTACTGTTCAGAGGTGTCCGCGGTCAGCGCGTCAGCGCCACCACTGGACCGCCTTCTCGGCGTTGACCAGGCCCGCGCCGTAGAAGCCGTTGTCGTTCGTGGTGCCCTCGCAGGTGGCCTTCCACGCACCGGCACCGCCCGGGTTGAACTCGCCGGTCGGGCACGGGACGGACTCCGCGTGGCTGGTCAGCATCTCGGTCAGCTCGTCCGGGCTGGCCCACGGGAAGGTGCTGGCCAGCAGCGCGACCACACCGGCGACGTGCGGGGTGGCCATCGAGGTGCCCTGCATGTAGCCGTACTTGCCACCGGGGATGGTGGACAGGATGCGGCCGTCCTTGTCCGGGGTGTTCGGGATCTGGAAGCGGCGGTCACCACCGGGGGCGGTGACGGAGACGACGCCCTTGCCGTAGCTGGAGTAGTACGACTTGATGCCGTCGGAGCCCACCGCGGAGACGGCGACGACGCCGGGCAGCTCGGTCGGCAGCGACAGGCAGTCGTTGGTGACCGGGCGGGTCACCGGGGTGGTGTCGTCCGGGCTGGCCACGTCGACGGTCTTGTGCGCCAGGTCGAGGTTCTCGTTGCCCGCGGCGGCGACGTTGAGGACGCCCTTGCGCTGCGAGAAGGCGACGGCCTTGCGGACGGCGTCCGAGATGGCCGCCTGGTCCTTGTCCGTCTTGCAGTTGAACATCCACGGGTCGACGAAGTAGCTGTTGTTCGTCACCTTGAAGTTGTGCTCGCCGGCCCACACGAAGCCGCAGATCGCGTTCTCCGCGTAGATCATGCCGGCGTCGTCGACGACCTTGACGGCGGCCAGCTTGACGCCCGGCGCGACGCCGACGACGCCCTTGCCGTTCTTGGCGGCGCCGATGGTGCCCGCCACGTGGGTGCCGTGGTCGCTGGTGGTCGGCTGCCAGGCCTTCCAGTCGGTGTTCGTCCTGCCGTCGATGCAGGAGACCGACTGCGAGGCGTCCACGTTGGCGGCCAGGTCCTCGTGGGTGGCGTCGATGCCGGAGTCCAGCACGCCGACGGTCACGTTGCGGCTGCCGAGCGAGATCTTGTGGGCCTTGTCGGCACCGATCTGACGCATGTCCCACTGGTAGGCGCCGTAGGGCTCCTCGCCCGGAGCGGCCGCGACGGTCGGCTCGGCGGCGACGTCGGCCTTGCCCTGGTCGGAGGCCTGGATGCCCTTGGTGCGGCTGGCGCCGACCGAGTCGACACCCTTGGCCAGGCGCAGCTTCTCGGCGAACTTGGTGTCGGTCGAGCGGGCGACCACGACGCCGACCTGCTCGTACGACTGGACCACGGTGCCGCCGAGACCGGTGATGGCCTTCTCGACCTTCTGCACCTGGCCGTGGTTGGCCTTGGTGTTGACGATGTAGCTCATCAGCGGACCGGTCGTCGAGTCGGCCGAGGGGGCCGCGACGGCGGTGCCGGCCGGCAGCGCGAGGGCGCCGGCGGTGGCGAGCACGACGCCCACTGCCGCGTACCGGGTACGGCTGATCCGAGGAACACGCATGAGGGTTGGCCTCCCGAGTCGTCAGGCGGCAGCTGCGGTGGGCAGGTGCGCTCTGGGAATGACCGGGACGCTAATGAATATTTGCTTATAAGCGCAAGAGGTAGTCATCTAATCGTCACATCTTGACCAGGAACCGGGGTTACGGCCACCCCGGGATCAACAAGGAAACAGAGGTCAAGAGTGTTAAAAAGTGATGGTTCGCCGACGTGCGGCCACGACCGCCACGACCACGGCCACCAGCGCGGATCGCACCGCTACAACGCGTACAACCGACGCGCGTTGTCCCCGCCAACCAGCCGCGTCACCCGCTCGGCGTCGGCCGCGGAGCAGGCGCCGTCGGCCAGCCAGTCCGCGAGCAACACACCCAGTCCGTACCGGAACTGACAGGTGCCCACCAAATACAGTTCGGGAAGCCCGTAGGCGTCGGTGGAGAAGAGCATTTTCCCGAACGGGGCCAGCTCCAGCATCTCGCCCAGCACCGCGGCCACCCGCGGGCCGGTGTAGGAGGCCGTCAGCCCGAGGTCGGTGTACACCGTCGGGAAGGCCTGGGCCAGCCAGGCGGCCTGCCGGTGGTACGGGTAGCCGTGCAGCAGCACCAGCGGGACACCGCTGGGCTCGGCGGCCCGCACGAAGTCCGTCAGCAGGGACGGATCGGCCCGGTGCAGGGTGAGGTCCGGATCCCCGAAGCCGGTGTGGAGTTGGAGCGGCAGGCCGAGGTCGGCGCAGACGTCCACGGCCGTCCACAGCAGGTGGTGCAGCAGCACCGGGTCGGCCGGCCGGTCCGACCCGGCCCGCAGATGGGCACCGGCCGCGGCCACCACGGCGGCGGTGGAGGGGCGTTCGGCCGGGACGGCCAGGCCGTGCCGGTAGGCGAGCACCGACTTGACCGCGACGGCCCCGGCGGCGGCCGATCCGAGCGCCTGCGCGACGGCCCGCGGCCAGTCACCGGCGCCGGACGCCACCGCCCCGGCGACCGACTCCAGCCGGACCACCTCGCGCACCGACGCCCCGGCGGCCTCGGCGAGCCCGGCAGGCGGCAGCAGCTCCTGGCCCGCGGCGGCGGTCAGCCCGGTGTCCACCAGGAGGGTGTCCAGCCCGGCCGCCGCCAGCAGCCTCCCGGTGGCCTCGGCCGCGCCCAACTCCCGCCGCCGGGCCAGGTAGTCGGCGGCCGGGGTGTGCGCGGGCAGGCCCAGCGCGGGCGGGCACCAGCGCCGCACCGCGAGGCCCAGCGCGCTGTCGAAGGGCGAACAGCCGGGAGCGGGCGGCCGGTCGGACTCGGTGAGCAGCCCGGCCAGGGCCTCGTCGGTGAGCTCGGCCGCCACCACGCTGTGGCAGTGGTGGTCGACCAGCGAGGGCTCCTGCGGCCGGGCCATGGTCAGTACCGCCAGCGGGTGGCCGCGACCAGCTCCTCGGGCGTGACGGCCGCGCTCTGCTCCTGCTCCGCCCGGCGCACCGCCAGCACCGCCTGGAAGAGCGGCTCCCCGAGCGCCTCGCGCAGCACCGCCGAGCGCTCGTACGCGGCGATCGCCTCGGCCGGGCCCGTCGGCAGCCGGGGCACCGTGCCGGGCTCGGCGGCCGCCGGATCCCCGGTGAACTCCAGTGGCAGCGCGCGGCGTTGGTCC
The DNA here is from genome assembly GCF_053594915.1 of Kitasatospora sp. NPDC002543. Lineage (NCBI taxonomy): Bacteria > Bacillati > Actinomycetota > Actinomycetes > Kitasatosporales > Streptomycetaceae > Kitasatospora > Kitasatospora sp. NPDC002543. The sequence goes on from NZ_JBSFWR010000035.1 coordinate 58,884, forward strand.
AGCCCGGCGAGGCCGGCCGCGATCACCCCGCCGACCGTCAGGTACGGGTTGCCGCTCGCGTCGAAGCACTTGACCTCGGCGTTGGCGGCGGCGGACCGCTCACCGGTGGAGCCCGTCACCAGGCGCAGCGCGGCCTCCCGGTTCTCCAGGCCCCAGCACTGGTAGGCGCCGGCCCAGTGCGAGGGCACCAGCCGCAGGTACCCGGCCGGGCTGGAGCAGCCCAGCACCAGCAGCTCGGGCAGCGCGTCGAGCACTCCGGCGAGGAAGCCCTCGGCCTCGGCCGTCAGGCCGTGCGGGCCGGGGCCGCCGTGGCCGAGGTTGCGGCCGTCCCGCCAGAGGCTGACGTGCAGGTGCCCGCCGTTGCCGACGCCGCCCGCCTCGACCACCGGGGCGAAGGAGACCCGCAGGCCGTGCCGGGCGGAGACGGCCCGGACGGTGTGCCGGACCAGCACGGAGGTGTCGGCGGCGGCGACCGGGCCCTCCGGGGCGACCGAGACCTCGAACTGGCCCGGGGAGTACTCGGGGTGGATCTGGAGGACGCTCAGCCCCTGCCGGTCGAGGGCGCGCAGGACGTCGCGCAGGTAGTCGGAGAGGTCGGTGACCCGGTGCATCCCGTACGCGGGGCCGTGCGTCGGGTACTGCGGCTCCTCCCCCGGGGCGCCGGCCAGCGCGACCGTCCACTCGACCTCGATGCCGGCCTTGAGGCTCAGGCCGCGGGCGGCCGCCACGGCCCGGGCCCGGCGGGCGAACAGCCGCTGGCAGCCGGGGTGCGGGGTGCCGGCCTGGGTGTACCTGTCCCCCGGGGCCCAGGCCCAGCCGGGCTGGGCGGCCAGCGGGACGATCCGGTCGAGGTCCGGGTAGAGCCTGAGGTCCCCGGTGGGGCCGCCGATGATCGGGCTGGTGGTGATCCCGTCGTCGGCGAGGAAGACGTCGAAGCAGGGCGCGGTGCCGACGCCCCACTGCGCGGCGTGCACCAGGCCGCCGAGCGGCACGGCCTTGACCCGGGTGATGCCGGCGTTGTCCACCCAGGTGACGGCCACCGCCTCGACGGCGTCGGTGCGCAGCCGGTCGACGGCCTGCTCGGCGCGCGCGGCCCGCTCGGCGCGCGGCGGCAGCGCGACGGCCGCCGCCGCGGCGGCGGCGAGCCGTTCGGCGGTGACGGGCGGCTCGGCGGGACCGGGCGCGGTGGGGCCGTCGGTGGCGGTTCCGGTGGTCATGCCCTCATGCTGCCCAGCCGGCCGGGGCCGGCTAACTCCCCTATCGGGTGGTCCCCTTGGCCGCCCCGTTCACCCGTTCACTCGTTCGGGCAAGAACCGGGTTCCCGCCGGCCGCCCGCCCGCGGTCCCGGGCGGGTTTCCGCCCACGCCCCCTTCCTACTCGCGAGTAGCTTCGCTACAGTGGCCGGACGCACCACCGCCGGGCCTCGGGAGCCGCACCGGCGGGGCCCGCGGTCGCCGTGTCTCCGGCGCCCGCCCGGTGCGCTTTCACCGGCCGGTGCCGCGGATCGCGGCGGGTCGGATCCCCCCTCGTATCAGAGCCGCTTCCTTCACCCTCGAGCGCCTGAGCACCACGGCACATCCGCAGTTCGGCCGGAGCGGACCGGCCGCTGCACCGGTGCGCCGCACCCCGTCATCTCCCCAGCCCCCGCGCGTGGACCCTCCTCTGGCGGCGGCCGCCCCCGGCGCACGGGCGCGGCGGCGTGCCCGCCGGAGCACGCGCGGGCCCTTCAGGACTAGGAGTCAGGACAATGGAGCGTCCCTTCCCCGCCGTCGCCGTCGTCGGCCTCGGCACGATGGGTGCCGGCGTCGCGGTGGCGGTCGCCAAGAGCGGCCGCCGGGTGATCGGCATCGAGGCCACCGAGGACTCGGCCGCCCGGGCGCTGGCCCGGATCGAGGAGGCCACCGCGCACGCGGTGGACCGGGAACGGCTGACCGCCGAGGAGCGCACCGGGCTGCTGGCCCGGATCTCCGTCGGCCACGAGCTGTCCGCCGCCGCCGGCGCGGACCTCGTCATCGAGGAGGTGCCCGAGCAGCTGGAGCTGAAGCGGGAGGTGTTCGCCGAGCTGGACCGGATCTGCCCCGAGACCACCGTGCTGGCCACCGGCACCACCGCGCTGTCGGTGACCCGGATCGCCGCGGCGACCGGCCGTCCGGAGCGGGTGCTCGGCCTGCACTTCTTCAACCCGGTGCACGGCATGAAGCTGGTCGAGGTGGTCCGCACGGTGCTGACCTCCCCGCGGACCGCCGAGGACGCCGCCGCCTTCGCCCGCGACCTCGGCAAGGAGCCGGTCGCGGCCGGCGACCGGGCCGGCTTCGTGGTGAACGGCCTGCTGTTCGCCTACCTGAACCAGGCCGCCGCGATGTTCGAGTCCAAGTACGCCTCGCGGGAGGACATCGACGCCGCGATGCGCCTCGGCTGCGGCCTGCCGATGGGCCCGCTGGCACTGCTCGACCTGATCGGCATCGACACCGCGCGCACCGTGCTGGAGGCGATGTACGAGCAGTCCCGGGACCGCCTGCACGCGCCCGCGCCGATCCTCGGCCAGCTGGTCGCGGCCGGGCTGCTGGGCCGCAAGACCGGGCGCGGCTTCTACACCTACGAGGCGCCCGGCTCGTCCCGGGCCGTGGACGCGGCCACCGGCCCGGCCCGGCCCGCGGTGCCCGGCCGAGAGGTGCGCACCGTCGGCGTCTGCGGCTCGGGGACGATGGCCACCGGCATCGCCGAGGTGTTCGCCAAGGCCGGGCACCCGGTGCTGCTGGCCGCCCGCAGCCAGGCGAAGGCCGACCGGGCCAAGGCGCAGCTGGCCCGGTCCCTGGAGCGCTCGGTGGCCAGGGGCCGGCTGTCCGACGGGCAGCGGGACGCCGCGCTGGCGCTGGTGACCCCGGTCGGCCGGTACGCCGAGCTGGCCGAGGTCGACCTGGTGGTCGAGGCGGTCGCCGAGGACCTGGAGGTCAAGCGGGAGCTGTTCGCCACCCTGGACAAGATCGTCAGGCCGGGCGCGGTGCTCGCCACCACCACCTCCTCGCTGCCGGTGATCAGCTGCGCGACCGCCACCTCGCGGCCGCAGGACGTGATCGGCATGCACTTCTTCAACCCGGCGCCGGCCATGAAGCTGGTCGAGGTGGTCTCCACCGTGCTGACCGCGCCGGACGTCACCGCGACCGTGCTGGAGCTGACGGCCCGGGTGCACAAGCACCCGGTGGAGTGCGGCGACCGGGCCGGCTTCATCGTCAACGCGCTGCTCTTCCCCTACCTGAACGACGCGGTGCGGATGCTCCAGGAGCACTACGCGACGGTGGACGACATCGACACCGCGATGAAGCTCGGCTGCGGCTACCCGATGGGCCCGTTCGAGCTGTTGGACGTGGTCGGCCTGGACGTCTCGCTGACGATCGAGCAGGTGCTGCACCAGGAGTTCCGCGAGCCCGGCCTGGCCGCCGCTCCGCTGTTGGAGCACCTGGTCGCGGCGGGCTGCCTGGGCCGCAAGACCGGTCGCGGCTTCCGCGACCACGCGCGCCGGTGACCGTGCCGCAGGCCGGGGGCGGCCCGTACGAGCTTCCGTACGAGCCGCCGTACGAGCCGCCGTTCGGGCTCCCGCCGTCCGGTCCGCCCGCCGCGCAGCCGCACGGTTCCGCGTCCGCGGCGGCTGCCCCGCGCCCCGGCTGGAGCCCCGGGACGGTGCCCTCGCGCTGGCCCCGCCCGGCCGTGACCGGACCGGTCGCACCGGTACGACGGGGAAGGGCCGCGGCCCCGCCGTCCGGGCCGTGTAGCGTTCCGGACATGGATCGGGTTCAGTCAACCTCCCCGCAGCACCCCGCCGGGCCGCACGGCGGCGCCGACCGGACCGCCTCCTCGACCGGGGGCACCGGGCCGGAAGGCGGGCCGGGCAGCCGCCGGGCGGCGGCCCAGCGCCAGCAGATGCGCCAGGACCTGGCCACGGCCGCGATGGAGCTGTTCGCCTCGCAGGGCTACGAGGAGACCACGGTCGACCAGATCGCGGCCGCCGCCGGGGTGGCCCGGCGCACCTTCTTCCGGTACTTCCGGTCCAAGGAGGAGGCGATCTTCCCGGACCACGACGACACCCTGGTCCGGGTGGCCGACCTGCTGGCCAGCGCGGAGCCGGAGGAGCACCCGCTGGACGTGGTCTGCCGCGGCATCAAGGAGGTGCTGCGGATGTACGCCTCCACCCCGGGGGTGTCGGTGGCGCGGTACCAGCTGATCCGTCAGGTCCCGGCGCTGCGCGAGCGGGAGATCGCCGTGGTGGCCCGCTACGAGCGGCTGTTCACCCGCTACCTGCTGGGGCGCTTCGACACCGGCGAGTCCATCCCGACCGGCTGGCAGCGCGGCGGCGAGGACGACTCGATGCTGGCCGAGGTCTCGGCGGCGGCGGTCGTCGCGGCGCACAACCACGTGCTGCGGCGCTGGCTGCGGGCGGGCGGCCGGGGCGACGTGGAGGCGCAGCTGGACCACTCCTTCGAGGTGATCCGGCGGACCTTCTGGGCCTCCAGCGCGCCGGGTGCCAGACGGCGGGGATCGGTGGTGGCACCGGGTGCCACTGGGGCCGCGGGGGACGTCGGGGCGGAGAGCGCACTGAGTGCCAGCCCCGGAGGTGAGGTGCTCATCACAGTCGCCAGGACGGACGCTCCACTGGACGTCGTGGTGGACAGCATCCGGGCCGCCCTGAGTGGCGCCAGGCCGTCGTAAGCACGGTATTCACGCAGGTCAGAGCGGTTCGAAAGGCCCGCGCCGCACGTTCGGCGCGGGCCTTTCGCATGCCCGCGCAACGCGCGTCACGCCGCCCCGGAAGCCGTCGGAATTCCTGGCACCCGGTGTCTTTACGAGTGGCACAGGGTGCCACTACCTTGTTACTCACCAGTCGCGGCGCCGCGGCTCCCCACCTCGGCGCGCCGTCGTCCGGCGTTCCCACACCCCGGGAGCAGAGCCAGCACGGCCCGGTCCACCCCGGGCTCCCCGCCTGACCCGCCCACCACCCATCTCAGCGAAGCCGGTGTCCGCTCCCGGCTCCCCCAGACGCCCTGTGACCCTCGCACAGGTACGCCTTCGGAGGCAGCCATGCAGGAAATCCTCGACGCGATCCTCAGCACCGACAGCACGTCGGCGGACTTCGCGGCGATCAAGCTCCCCGAGTCCTACCGGGCGGTCACGCTCCACAAGGACGAGGAGCAGATGTTCGCCGGCCTCGACAGCCGCGACAAGGACCCCCGCAAGTCCCTTCACCTCGACGACGTCGCCCTGCCCGAGCTGGGCCCCGGCGAGGCCCTGGTCGCCGTCATGGCCAGCGCGGTCAACTACAACACCGTCTGGAGCTCGATCTTCGAGCCGGTCTCCACCTTCGGCTTCCTGGAGCGCTACGGCCGGCTGTCCCCGCTGACCAAGCGTCACGACCTGCCGTACCACGTGGTCGGCTCCGACCTCTCCGGCGTGGTGCTGCGCACCGGCGCCGGGGTCAACGCCTGGAAGCCGGGCGACGAGGTCGTCGCACACTGCCTCTCGGTCGAACTGGAGTCCGCGGACGGCCACAACGACACGATGATGGACCCGGAGCAGCGCATCTGGGGCTTCGAGACCAACTTCGGCGGCCTGGCCCAGCTGGCCCTGGTGAAGACCAACCAGCTGCTGCCCAAGCCCAAGCACCTCACCTGGGAGGAGGCCGCCTCCCCCGGCCTGGTCAACTCCACCGCCTACCGCCAGCTGGTCTCGCGCAACGGCGCCGGCATGAAGCAGGGCGACAACGTGCTGATCTGGGGCGCCAGCGGCGGCCTCGGCTCGTACGCCACCCAGTACGCGCTGGCCGGCGGCGCCACCCCGATCTGCGTGGTCTCCAACGACCAGAAGGCCGAGATCTGCCGCGCCATGGGCGCCGAGGCGATCATCGACCGCTCCGCCGAGGACTACCGGTTCTGGAAGGACGAGAACACCCAGGACCCGCGCGAGTGGAAGCGCCTGGGTTCGCGGATCCGCGAGTTCACCGGCGGCGAGGACGTGGACATCGTCTTCGAGCACCCGGGCCGGGAGACCTTCGGCGCCTCGGTGTACGTCACCCGCAAGGGCGGCACCATCGTCACCTGCGCCTCCACCTCCGGCTACATGCACCAGTACGACAACCGGTACCTGTGGATGTCGCTCAAGCGGATCGTCGGCTCGCACTTCGCCAACTACCGCGAGGCCTTCGAGGCCAACCGCCTGATCGCCAAGGGCAAGATCCACCCGACCCTGTCCAAGGTCTACTCCCTGGCGGAGACCGGACAGGCCGCCCTGGACGTCCAGCACAACAAGCACCAGGGCAAGGTCGGCGTGCTCTGCCTGTCCCCCGAGGAGGGCCTGGGCGTCACCGACCACGAGCTGCGCGAGAAGCACCTGCCCGCCATCAACCTCTTCCGTGAGCTTGACGAGCGGACCATCCGACCGAGCCGGAACGTGTGAGCCCCTCGATGACCGAACCCCAGAAGCGCGACCGCCCCTGGCTGATGCGCACCTACGCCGGCCACTCCACCGCGAGCGACTCCAACGCGCTCTACCGGCGGAACCTGGCGAAGGGCCAGACCGGGCTGTCCGTCGCCTTCGACCTGCCGACCCAGACCGGCTACGACTCCGACCACGTCCTCGCCCGCGGCGAGGTCGGCCGGGTCGGCGTCCCGGTCGGGCACGTCGGCGACATGCGCACCCTGTTCGACGGCATCCCGCTCGAACGGACCAACACCTCCATGACGATCAACGCCACCGCGATGTGGCTGCTGGCGCTCTACCAGGTGGTCGCCGAGGAGCAGGGCGCGGACGTCGCCGCGCTCACCGGCACCACCCAGAACGACATCGTCAAGGAGTACCTGTCGCGCGGGACGCACGTCTTCCCGCCCGGCCCGTCGGTGCGGCTGATCACCGACATGATCGCCTACACGGTCGGCAACATCCCCAAGTGGAACCCGATCAACATCTGCAGCTACCACCTGCAGGAGGCCGGGGCGACGCCCGTCCAGGAGATCGCCTACGCGATGTGCACCGCCATCTCGGTGCTCGACGCCGTGCGCGACTCCGGCCAGGTGCCGGCCGAGCGGATGGGCGAGGTGGTCGCCCGGATCTCCTTCTTCGTCAACGCCGGCGTGCGCTTCGTCGAGGAGATGTGCAAGATGCGCGCCTTCGCCCGGCTGTGGGAGAAGGTCACCCGGGAGCGCTACGGCGTCACCGACCCCAAGCAGCGGCGCTTCCGCTACGGCGTCCAGGTCAACTCGCTCGGCCTGACCGAGGCCCAGCCGGAGAACAACGTCCAGCGGATCGTCCTGGAGATGCTGGCCGTCACCCTCTCCAAGGACGCCCGCGCGCGGGCCGTCCAGCTGCCCGCCTGGAACGAGGCGCTCGGCCTGCCCCGGCCCTGGGACCAGCAGTGGTCGCTGCGCATCCAGCAGGTGCTGGCGTACGAGTCGGACCTGCTGGAGTACGGCGACATCTTCAACGGCTCCGAGGTGATCGGCGCCAAGACCGACGAGCTGCTGGCCGGCGCCGAGGCGGAGATCGCCAAGGTGCTGGAGATGGGCGGGGTGATTCCCGCCGTCGAATCCGGTTACCTGAAGTCCAACCTGGTCTCCTCGCACGCCGCCCGCCGGGCCCGGATCGAGTCCGGCGAGGACAAGATCGTCGGGGTGAACTGCTTCGACACCACCGAGCCGAGCCCGCTCACCGCCGACCTCGACACCGCGATCATGGTGGTCGACCCGGCCTCCGAGCAGTCCGTGCTCGCCGCCCTGGAGGCCTGGCGCGCCGAGCGCGACGAGGCCGCCGCCCAGGAGGCGCTGGCCGGGCTCAAGGCCGTCGCCGCCACCGAGGCCAACCTGATGCCGGCCACGCTCGCCTGCGCCCGGGCCGGCGTCACCACCGGCGAGTGGGCCTTCGCCCTGCGCGAGGTCTTCGGCGAGTACCGCGCGCCCACCGGCGTCGGCGGCGCCCCCGTCGCGGTGGCCGCCGAGCCCGGCGGCGAGCTGGAGCAGGTCCGCGCCGCGGTCGCCGCGACCGCCGCGGAACTGGGCGCCGGCAAGCTGCGCCTGCTGGTCGGCAAGCCCGGCCTGGACGGGCACTCCAACGGCGCCGAGCAGATCGCCGTGCGCGCCCGCGACGCCGGGTTCGAGGTGGTCTACCAGGGCATCCGGCTGACCCCGGAGCAGATCGTCTCCGCCGCCGTCGCGGAGGACGTGCACTGCGTGGGCCTGTCCATCCTCTCCGGCGCGCACAGCGAACTGGTGCCCGACGTCCTGAAGCGGCTGCGCCGCGCCGGGGTGGAGGATGTCCCGGTGATCGTGGGTGGCATCATCCCGGCAGCGGACGGCGAGGCCCTCAAGGCCGCCGGCGTCGCCGCCGTGTTCACCCCGAAGGACTTCGGCATCACCACCATCATCGGCCGGATCGTGGACGAGATCCGGCTGGCCAACAAGCTCCAGCCGTGGACGCCCGCACCGACCGCGGCCACGAACTGACCAGCTGACCAGCTGACCACTGGGAAGGGACCCTCGATTCTCATGACCCCCGTCAACCGCCTGCGCCCGCGCCGCTCCTGCCTCGCCGTGCCGGGCAGCAACCCGCGCTTCCTGGAGAAGGCCCAGGGCCTGCCGGCCGACCAGGTCTTCCTCGACCTGGAGGACGCCTGCGCCCCGCTGGTCAAGGAGAGCGCGCGCCACAACATCGTGGACGCCCTCAACAACGGCGACTGGGGCGGCAAGACCCGCGTCGTGCGCGTCAACGACTGGACCACCCACTGGACCTACCGCGACGTGATCACCGTGGTCGAGGGCGCCGGCCCCAACCTCGACTGCATCATGCTGCCCAAGGTGCAGGACGCCGAGCAGGTCAAGGCGCTCGACCTGCTGCTCACCCAGATCGAGAAGACCATGGGCTTCGAGGTCGGCCGGATCGGCATCGAGGCGCAGATCGAGAACGCCAAGGGCCTGATCAACGTCGACGCCATCGCCGAGGCCTCGCCCCGGCTGGAGACCATCATCTTCGGCCCCGCCGACTTCATGGCCTCCATCAACATGAAGTCGCTGGTCGTCGGCGAGCAGCCGCCCGGCTACAACGCCGACGCGTACCACTACATCCTGATGCGCATCCTGATGGCCGCCCGCGCCAACGACCTCCAGGCGATCGACGGCCCCTACCTCCAGATCCGCAACCAGGAGGGCTACCGCGAGGTCGCCCGCCGCTCGGCCGCCCTCGGCTTCGACGGCAAGTGGGTGCTCCACCCGGACCAGGTCGCCGCCGCGAACGAGATCTACTCGCCCGCGCAGGAGGACTACGACCACGCCGAGCTGATCCTCGACGCGTACGACTACTGCACCTCCGAGGCGGGCGGCGCCAAGGGCTCCGCGATGCTCGGCGACGAGATGATCGACGAGGCCAGCCGCAAGATGGCGCTGGTCGTCGCCGGCAAGGGCCGGGCCGCGGGCATGCAGCGCACCACCAAGTTCGAGATCCCGGAAAGCTGAGGGCCCACGGCATGCAGTTCGGACGCACCTACGAGGAGTTCGAGGTCGGCGCGGTCTACCGGCACTGGCCCGGCAAGACGGTCACCGAGTACGACGACCACCTCTTCTGCCTGCTCACCATGAACCACCACCCCCTCCACATGGACACCAACTACGCGGAGAGGACGACCGACTTCGGCAGGAACGTCGTGGTCGGCAACTACGTCTACTCGCTGCTGCTCGGCATGTCCGTCCCGGACGTCTCCGGCAAGGCGATCGCCAACCTGGAGATCGAGTCGCTGCGCCACGTCGCACCGACCTTCCACGGCGACACCCTCTACGGCGAGACGACCGTGCTCGACAAGTGGCCGTCCAAGTCCAAGGACGACCGCGGCATCGTGTACGTCGAGACCAAGGGGTACAAGCAGGACGGCACGGTCGTCTGCGTCTTCCGCCGCAAGGTGATGGTGCCGACCGCGACGTACGTCGAGGAGCGCGGCGGCGAGCAGCCCGGCCGTCCGACCCCGCTCTCCTGAGCCGTCCCGCCTTCCGCCGCTCCCCTTTTATAGGGGGCCTCCTCCCACGGACGGCCCCCTCGGCAGACCCCGGACGGGCAGGCCGCCGTCATCGGCCGCGCCCCACCCGGAACGGGGGCCCTGCTGCCGCAGCCACGCCGGCAGGGCCCCCGCAATCCCCCCCCCCGGGGATTCCCCGACTTTCCGCAGACCCTCAGACCTTTCGGAGCCGCACGATGGGACGCCTCGCACAGACCGACGGCCTCACCGAGATCCAGCGGGACATCCTCGCCACCGTGCGGGATTTCGTCGACAAGGAGATCATTCCGGTCGCGACCGAGCTGGAGCACAAGGACGAGTACCCGACCGCCATCGTCGAGGGGATGAAGCAGCTCGGCCTGTTCGGCCTCACCATCCCCGAGGAGTACGGCGGCCTCGGCGAGTCGCTGCTCACCTACGCCCTGGTGGTCGAGGAGATCGCCCGCGGCTGGATGTCGGTCTCCGGCATCGTGAACACCCACTTCATCGTGGCGCACATGATCAACGCCCACGGCACCCAGGAGCAGAAGGACCACTTCCTGCCGAGGATGGCCGCGGGGGAGATCCGCGGCGCCTTCTCGATGTCCGAGCCGGGCCTGGGCTCCGACGTTTCGGCCATCTCCACCAAGGGCGTCAGGGACGGCGACTCCTACGTCCTCAACGGCCAGAAGATGTGGCTCACCAACGGCGGCACCTCCACCCTCGTCGCGGTCCTCTGCAAGACCGACGAGGGCGGCAGCTCCCCGTACAAGAACATGACCACCTTCCTGATCGAGAAGACGGCCGGCTTCGGCCCGAACCCGACCGTGCCCGGCCTGACCGTGCCCGGGAAGATCGAGAAGATGGGCTACAAGGGCGTCGACACCACCGAGCTGGTGCTCCAGGACGTCCGGATCCCGGCGGACCGCGTCCTCGGCGGCGTCCCGGGCAAGGGCTTCTACCAGATGATGGACGGCGTCGAGGTCGGCCGCGTCAACGTCGCCGCCCGCGGCTGCGGCGTCGCCCGGCGCGCCTTCGAACTGGGCATCTCCTACGCCCAGCAGCGCTCCACCTTCGGCAAGAAGATCGCCGAGCACCAGGCCATCCAGTTCAAGCTCGCCGAGATGGCCACCAAGGTCGAGGCCGCCCACCAGATGATGGTCATGGCCGCCCGCAAGAAGGACGGCGGCGAGCGCAACGACCTCGAGGCCGGCATGGCCAAGTACCTGGCCTCCGAGTACTGCAAGGAGGTCGTCGAGGACGCCTTCCGCATCCACGGCGGCTACGGCTTCTCCAAGGAGTACGAGATCGAGCGCCTCTACCGCGAGGCCCCCATGCTGCTCATCGGTGAAGGAACTGCGGAGATCCAGAAGATGATCGTCGGCCGCCGGCTCCTGGAGGAGTACCGGATCGCCGACTGATCCCCGGTCGCCCGCCGACGGACCGCGTCGCCGGGCGACCCCCTCGAACCGCCGGTCGACGGGCGTGCGGGCCCGTCCCGGCGGAGCGCCGTGCCCCGTCACGGGCCCGGCCTGGTCCGCCTGGGTCCGGCACGGCCTCCAGGAAGCGGCCGCAGGGCGTACAGCTGCAACGACGCGCCCTGCGGCCGCTTCCGCACACCCGCTTCCGTCCGCAACGTCCGTTCCGTGCGCCGGGTTGCGCCGGCGCACCCGTTGAGACAAGAGTCACCAGCCCTGTCCGGTCCCTTGGGAACCGGACCGGGTCGAGCTACGGTCGTAGGAGTGGACGCGCACACGCGCCGCCACCGGACACATGAACGAGCAGGCGGGTTGCCCACCCACCGTGTGCTCCCGATAGCATCCACCGGGACAGCAAGCCGTCCCTCTATTACCGATCCCGCGGTGGCCCCCGTCCAGCGGCCATGATCCCCCGCGACAAAGGTCTTCGATGCCCATCAGCCCGTCCCCTCACACCTCCGTCACGGACCGCGATGCCCTCGCAGCCCCGACGGCCGGTCGGCGACCCCGCGTGACCATCGCGCGCGGAGCCACCCCCTGGTTCGTCCCCACCCTCGCCACGGCCGCCGTGACCACCGCCCTCACCCGGCGCAGCGGCAAGTGGGCCCTGGCGGCGGTACCGGCCTGTGCGCTCAGCGCGGGCATGCTGTGGTTCTTCCGCGACCCCGAGCGTGAGGTCGGCACGGGCAGAGTGATCTCCCCCGCCGACGGCGTGGTGCAGAGCATCGACGCCTGGCCGGACGGCCGCACCCGGGTCGCCATCTTCATGAGCCCGCTGAACGTCCACGTCAACCGCGCGCCCCTGCCGGGCACGGTGACGTCGGTCGAGCACGTCGCGGGCGGCTTCGTCCCCGCGTTCAACAAGGACAGCGACCAGAACGAGCGGGTCGTCTGGCACTTCGACACCGAGCTCGGCGACATCGAGATGGTCCAGATCGCGGGGGCCGTGGCCCGCCGGATCGTGCCGTACGTGGACGCCGGAACCAAGGTCGAGCAGGGCGACCGGATCGGCCTGATCCGGTTCGGGTCCCGGGTCGACACCTACCTGCCGGCCGGCGTCGAGGTCGGCGTCGAGGTCGGCCAGAAGACCACAGCCGGGGTGACGCGCCTTGACCGTGACTGATCCTGAGACAATCGTCGGCCTGGACGACGAGGAGACGGCCCTGCGCCGCCGCCGCTGGGCGCGCGACCGCGAGCTGCGCGCCCCGCGCTCTCCCCAGCACCTGTCCACCGCCGACTTCCTGACCCTGGGGAACGCCGTCTGCGGCTTCCTCGCGATCTACTCGATCACCACCGGGGTCCTGGTCCCGCACATCACCAACCCGGACGCCGCTCCGGACCGGCACAGCGCCGCCACCGCGGTCACGCTGCTGCTGATCGGCTCGATGTGCGACCTCTTCGACGGCCTGGTGGCGCGCAAGCTGCGCTCCTCCGCCCTCGGAGCGGAACTGGACAACCTGGCGGACCTGATCAGCTTCGGCATCGCGCCGGCCTACTTCGTCGCGGTCTGGGGCATGGTCTCCCAGGGCTCCAACAGCAAGCTGTCGGCGCTGATCGCCATCACGGTGCTGCTGGCGGTGGTCCTGCGGCTGGCCCGCTTCTCGGCCGTCAAGATGCGGCCCGGGGTGTTCCAGGGCATGCCCTGCCCGATGGGCGCCATGACGGTCATCGCCATCGTGCTGCTCGACCCGCCGTTCCTGCCCGGGCTGCTCGCCATCTTCGGCGCCGCGTACCTGATGGTCAGCCGGATCGAGTACCCGAAGCCGCAGGGGCTGCTGGCCACCGCCACGCTGTGCTGGGTCGTCGTCGCGATCGGCTGCCTGGCCGCCTGGGCGACCGGGCTGCCCGGTGGTGACACCCTGATGCACGTCGGCGCGTTCGCCCAGATCACGCTCGCCGCGATGGCGCCGCTGCTGGTCATCCGCCGCAAGGTGGGGCAGAAGGTCGGCGACGTCCGCGCCCGGCGGGCGGAGTCGCGGCTCGGCTGAGAGTCCCGTTCGGCATTCCGGCCTCACGGCACGGGGAAGGGCCCGGAACCTGATGGTTCCGGGCC
>NZ_JBSFWR010000036.1:0-71055 GCF_053594915.1 Kitasatospora sp. NPDC002543
ACAAACGCGAGCGCCCCGGAACCTGACGGTTCCGGGCCTCTCGCGCTGCGGCGATCCCGACGGGACTTGAACCCGCGACCTCCACCTTGACAGGGTGGCGAGCTAACCAACTGCTCCACGGGACCAGATTTCCTGATCTCGTTCACTCGCTTGCCGCGCTGCGAACAAGACAGACTGTAGCCCATGGTGGGCCCCCAGGTCGAACTGGCTCCTGAAGGCCCACCCGCAGCTCACGGCGCCGAGCGGGCGGCGCCGCCCCGGGCGGGTCAGAGCGTCGCCCGCGCCGCCTCCATCGCCTTCACGATCCGCTTCTCCGAGACCGGGCTCGGCGTGCCCAGGGACTGGGCGAAGAAGCTCACCCGCAGCTCCTCGATCATCCAGCGGATCGCCCGCACCTCCGGGGAGGGCTGCTGCCCGGCCGGCACCGCCGCCAGCAGCTCCCCGTACGCCTGCTGCACCTGCTGCACCTTCAGCAGCTGCTGGGCGTCCCGCTGCGGGTGGTTGGGCAGCGCCTCCAGACGGCGGTCCACCGCGAGCAGGTAGCGCTTGAGGTCCGGCAGCCGCTGCCAGCCGGTGGCCGTCACGAAGCCCGGGTGCACCAGCGAGGCCAGGTGCAGCCGGACGTCGTTCACCGCGTTCAGCAGCACCGGGCTGCTCACCGTCTTCAGCCGGGTCGAGGCCTTGTGGAAGGCGATCAGCGCGGTGGCCGTCTTCAGCGTGGTGTCCGCGGACAGCTCGTACAGGTCCGCGCGCACCTTGTCGTGCAGCTTGGCGAAGGCCGCCTCGTCCCAGGCCGGGCCGCCGGCCAGCGTCATCAGCCGGTCCGTGGCGGCCGCCACGACGTCCTCGAACAGGGCGGCGATCGAGCCGTGCGGGCTGTGCGAGAGCGCCAGCTTCGCCTGGTTGCCCAGCCGGCCCTGGATCGACTTGGCCGGGGAGTTGGTGGTCAGCATCAGCAGCCGCCTGCTCCCCTCCCACATCGACCGGGCCTGCGCCTCCGGGGTGTCGAACAGCTTGACGCCGACCGACTGCCCCTCGTCCACCAGGGCCGGGTAGGCGCGCATCGAGTGGCCGCGCGAGCGCTGCTCGAAGGTGCGCTGGAGCACCGGGAGCGAGGCCGGCCAGGCGGTCAGCCCGCTCTGCTCGATGCCCTGGCCGGAGGCGGCCGAGGAGAGCGTCTCCTTGAGCTTCGGCTTGAGCTTCAGCCGCAGCTCCTCCAGGTCCTTGGACTCGGCGAGCCTGCGCTTGCCGTCCACCACCCGGAAGGTCACCTTGAGGTGGTCGGGGACCCGTTCGTCGTCCCAGGCCTCCGGAGGCACGGTGACCGCCGTCAGGCGCTTCAGGGCGTGCTCCAGGGCCGGGAGGAGGGGTTCCTGGCGGTCCTTCACCGCGCGCAGCGCCGCCTTGGCGAAGTCCGGCGCCGGGACGAAGTTGCGGCGGATCGCCTTCGGCAGCGACTTGATGTACGCGGTGACCAGCTCCTCCCGCAGACCGGGGATCTGCCAGTCGAAGCCCTCCGCGGTGACCTGGTTCAGCACCGGCAGCGGGATGTGCACCGTCACGCCGTCCGCGTCGCTGCCCGGCTCGAACTGGTAGGTCAGCCGGAAGCGGAGCTTGCCCTGCTGCCAGTGGTCCGGGTAGTCGGCCTCGGTGACGCCGTCCGCGGCGTCGTTGATCAGCATCGACTTCTCGAAGTTCAGCAGGTCCGGCTGCTCGTGCCGGGCCTTCTTCCACCAGGAGTCGAAGTGCCGGGTGGAGACGACCTCCTCGGGCAGCCGGGCGTCGTAGAAGTCGAACAGGGTCTGGTCGTCCACCAGGATGTCCCGGCGGCGGGCCCGGTTCTCCAGCTCCTCGACCTCGCCGAGCAGCTTGCGGTTCTCCGCGAAGAACCGGTGGTGGGTCTCCCAGTCGCCCTCGACCAGCGCGTTGCGGATGAACAGCTCGCGACAGAGCTCCGGGTCGATCCGCCCGTAGTTGACCTTGCGCTGGGCGACGACCGGCATCCCGTAGAGGGTCACCTTCTCGAACGCCATCACGGCGCCGGCCTTCTTCTCCCAGTGCGGCTCGCTGTAGCTGCGCTTGATCAGGTGGCCGGCCAGCGGCTCGACCCACTCCGGCTCGATCTTCGCGTTGATCCGCGCCCAGAGCCGCGAGGTCTCCACCAGCTCGGCCGACATCACCCAGCGCGGCGGCTTCTTGAACAGGCCCGAGCCCGGGAAGACCGCGAAGCGGGCGCCGCGCGCGCCGCCGTACTCGCGCTTCTCCGCGTCGAACAGGCCGATGTGGGAGAGCAGGCCGGCCAGCAGCGACTGGTGGATCCGGTCGGCGTCCGGCTCGGCGTCGGGGTGCGGCTCCTCGACCGTGACGCCCAACTGCTTGGCGACGGTGCGCAGCTGGACGTAGATGTCCTGCCACTCCCGTATCCGCAGGTAGTTGAGGAACTCCGCCTTGCACATCCGGCGGAACGCCGAGGAGGAGAGCTCCCGCTGCTGCTCCCGGACGTAGCGCCACATCGCCAGGTAGGCGAGGAAGTCGGAGGTCTCCGAGTTGAACCGGCGGTGCCGGTCGTCGGCGGCCTGGCGCTTCTCGGCCGGGCGCTCGCGCGGGTCCTGGATGGAGAGCGCGGCGGCGATCACCATGACGTCGCGGACGCAGCCGTTCCGGTCCGCCTCCAGCACCATGCGGGCCATCCGCGGGTCCACCGGGAGCTGGGCGAGCTTGCGGCCGAGCTGGGTCAGGCGCTTGCGCGGGTCCTTCTCGTCCGGGTCGAGCGCGCCCAGCTCGTGCAGCAGGTGGACGCCGTCCTTGATGTTGCGCGAGTCCGGCGGGTCCAGGAACGGGAAGGCGGCGATGTCGCCGAGGCCGGCCGCGGTCATCTGCAGGATCACCGAGGCCAGGTTGGTGCGCAGGATCTCGGCGTCGGTGAACTCGGGGCGGGAGAGGAAGTCCTCCTCCGAGTAGAGCCGGATGCAGATGCCGTCCGAGGTGCGGCCGCAGCGGCCCTTGCGCTGGTTGGCGCTGGCCTGGCTGATCGCCTCGATCGGCAGCCGCTGCACCTTGGTGCGGTGGCTGTAGCGGGAGATCCGGGCGGTGCCCGGGTCGATCACGTACTTGATGCCGGGGACGGTCAGCGAGGTCTCGGCGACGTTGGTGGCCAGCACGATCCGGCGGCTGCGCGAGCGCTGGAAGACCTTGTGCTGCTCGGCCGAGCTGAGCCGGGCGTACAGCGGCAGGATCTCGGTGTTCTTCAGCTTCAGCCTGCCGAGGGCGTCCGCGGTGTCGCGGATCTCGCGCTCGCCGGAGAGGAAGACCAGGATGTCGCCCGGGCCCTCGGCCTGGAGCTCCTCGGCGGCGTCGCAGATGGCCTGGACCTGGTCCCGGTCGCGGTCCGCCTCGGTGGTGTCCTCGTCCTCCTCGGCCCCGTCCTCGACGAGCGGCCGGTAGCGGACCTCGACCGGGTACGTGCGGCCGGAGACCTCGACGATCGGGGCGTCGCCGAAGTGCCGGGCGAAGCGCTCCGGGTCGATGGTCGCGGAGGTGATCACGACCTTGAGGTCGGGGCGGCGGGGGAGCAGCTGCTTGATGTAGCCGAGGATGAAGTCGATGTTGAGGCTGCGCTCGTGCGCCTCGTCGATGATCAGGGTGTCGTACTGGTGCAGGTCGCGGTCGGTCTGGATCTCGGCCAGCAGGATGCCGTCCGTCATCAGCTTGACCAGGGTGTCCTGGCCGACCTGGTCGGTGAACCGGACCTTCCAGCCGACCGCCTCGCCCAGCGGGCTGTCCAGCTCCTCCGCGACCCGCTCGGCCACCGTGCGGGCGGCGATCCGGCGCGGCTGGGTGTGGCCGACCAGGCCGCGCACGCCGCGGCCCAGCTCCAGGCAGATCTTCGGGATCTGGGTGGTCTTGCCGGAGCCGGTCTCGCCCGCGACGATCACCACCTGGTGGTCCCGGATCGCCGCCAGGATCTCGTCCTTCTTCTGGCTGACCGGGAGCTCGGCCGGGTAGCCGATCGCCGGGACGGCCTGCCGGCGCCGCTCGACGACCAGCTCGGCGCGCTCGATGTCGGCGGCGATCTCGGCGGCGATCTTCTGCCGGGCCTCGGGCCTGCGGACCCGACGGGCCCCCTCCAGCCGGCGCCCGAGCCGCACCTGGTCGCGCAGGGTCAGCTCGGGCAGGCGGGCGGCCAGCTCACCTATTCCGGGGCCCTCGGCGGGTACGGTGGCGGACTGGACTGCGGGAGAACTCACTGCGGGCATCCCTCTAGGTTCGCAAGGAGGCACGGCGGAGCGCACCTCGGTTTTCGAGCCCCTCCAGTGTCACAGCCGGGGGCGGCGAATCGCGAACGACGGGCAACGGTCCGAGGCCGTCCTGGGCTCCGGGGGGTTGAGGAGGTGCTCATGGGAGCCCACAAGACCGCCCGGGACGAGGAGTTCCGGGCGTTCGTCGGCGGCGCGTGGTCACGGCTGCTCAGGACGGCGTACCTGCTCGCGGGGGACCGGCACGGCGCCGAGGACCTGGTCCAGCAGGCGCTGGAACGGGCGTACGCGGCGTGGAACAGGGTCCGGGCCGCGGACGACCCGTACGCCTACGTGCGCCGGATCGTGATCAACGAACACGCCAGACGGTTCCGGCGGCGGCTGGTCGAGTACCCCGTCACCGCGTTCCCGGACCGGCCCGCACCGGCCGGCACCGACCCGGACGACCGGGCCGTGCTGCTCGCCGCACTCGCCGCGCTGCCGCCGCGCCAGCGCCAGGCCGTGGTGCTGCGGTACTGGGAGGACCTCAGCGAGACCCAGACCGCGGCGGCGATGGGCTGCTCGGTCGGGACGGTGAAGAGCCAGGCGGCCAGAGGGCTGGCCAAACTCCGCGGGGCCTCCTCACTCATCGGACTGACGAGCATCGGAGGGACAAGATGAGCCACGACTTCCTGCCCGGGGAGGCGGCGGCCGGCGACGAGCCGGCGGCCGTACGGGCACTGGGCGAACTGGCCGGGAGCGTCGACGTCGGCACGGCCCCGTACGACCGGCTGGTCGCCGGCGGACGGCGGCGGCTGCGGCGCCGGCGGCTGCTGACCGCCGGGGCGGCGGCGGTGCTGGTCGCGGCGATCGCCGGGGGGACGGCGGTGCTCGGCGAGAGCGGTCGGCACGCGGTCTCGACCGTGGCGGTGGCGGCCTCGGCCTCGGCCTCCGTGGCGGCGGTGCCCGGTTCCCCGACGGCTCCGGGCGGTGCGGGTGCGGCCACGCCCGCGGCGACGCCCGCGACGCCGGCCGGGGCCCCGGCCGGCGCGAGCGCGACCAGGGACCCGTTCACCCCCGTCCGGGTCAAGGTCGCCGAGGGCACGGCGAACGGCCACACCTGGGAGGCCTGGGCCGCGCTGTGGCCCACCCCGGCCGCCAGGAACGAGGCCGTCGGGCAGGCCCGGCTGATCCGCGCGGAGCGGTACGCCGCCAACCCGGACGTGAAGCAGGTCGTCCCCAAGGACGTCGAGAGCAACTGGGGCCCGGAGAACGACCTGGTGAACTACTACTTCACCGTCGACGGCAAGCGGCAGGCCGACGACTCCCTGCACGCGGTCACCTCACCGGGCAGGTTCGTGGGCGGCTACGGAGGTGCGTCGCTCGGCCTCCAGCACCCGTCGGGCGTGCCGCCGGTGGTGATCGAGGCGGCCCGGGCCGAGGTGGTGAAGGTCGTGGTCGAGTGGAAGTCCGGCGGCAGCACGGAGGCGGTGCCGGTCACGGTCGGCGACTCCCCGGTCCGCTACTTCGGTCTCGTGGCGAAGCCGGACACCGACGCCGCGCGGGTCACCTACTACCGGGCGGACGGCTCGGTGGAGCGCGCCACCGACCACTGGCTCCGGACCTCCTGAGCGGGAAGGGCCGGTGGGGCGGGAGGTGACGGCAGGGCAGGTGGGGACAGCGGGAGCGGCGGGGTCGGTGGCGCCGGGCGGCCGTCAGCGGCCGAGTGCGGCCCGGTCGGCGTCCGGGAGCCAGTCGCGGGCCGGGTCGTACTCCAGCCACCGGCTGCGGGCCGCCGCGGAGGCGAACGCCCGCAGCAGGCCGTCCAGCCCGGGGTGCGGTTCGGCCTCCGGGCCGGTGCGCCACAGGAGCGACCAGGCGTAGAGCGGGGTCGGGTCCGACAGCGGGACGGTGCGCACCCCCGGAAGGCCGGGCAGCGGGCCGTCGGCGGGAACGAGGGAGAAGCAGGCCGGGTCGGCGCGGACCTGCTCCACGAAGTGCTCCAGGCCCAGATTGGCCGAGCCGACCCGCCGGGAGATCCCGAACCGGGCGGCGAAGCGGGCGAGGAAGTCCAGCCGGTCCACCGCCGCCGGACAGCGCAGCACACCGCCCCGCAGTTCGTCCGGGCGCAGGACGTCCCGGCCGGCCAGCGGGTGGTCGGTGCTCACCAGCACGTCCACCGGCTCCAGCCGGACCAGGCGGTGCGTCAACCCGTTCCCGCCGGACGGAAGCCGGTGGACCCGGCCGAACCCGGCGTCCGACTCCCCGCGCAGGACGGCCGCCGCGACGGAGGGCAGGTCCCGGCCGGGACCCGGCTCCACCTGCAGCCCCGGCGCCGCGTCCACCGCCTGCGCGACCGTGCGCATCGGCGCGTACAGGTGCCCCCACACGTCGATCCGCAGCGGCCGGGCGGCGCACCCCACGGCGGCCACCGCCCGCTCCCCCTGCACCAGCAACCGCCGGGCCGGCTCCAGGAACCGCAGCCCGGCCCCGGTCAGCCCCACCCCGCGCGCGTCCCGCTCCAGCAGCCGCACCCCCAGCACCGACTCCAGCCGCGCCACCCGCTTGGACAGCCCCTGCTGGCTGATCCCCAACCGCCCGGCCGCCCGCCCGAAGTGCGACTCCTCGGCCGCCACGACGAACGCCCGCACCTGCGCCAGATCCAGATCCACCCGGGCACCCTAGGGGACGGCTCGCCGATCGTCCCCGGGTGCGCGGCGGTGGGGGCGGGCACGCACCCCCGCCGCCCTCGCGCCCCCGCCGCCCTCGCACCCGCGACCGTCCTCCCGGCCGACAACCGGTGGTTGTCGTCGCCGTCCCCCGGTTGTTGGACCGGGGGGTGCGGCGCGGGGTGGAGTGAGGAGGTGCCGACGAAGGCGGCCCCGCGCCACCCGAACGGCCCGAACGACCCGAAGGGAACCCCCGCCGTGCCCGACCTCTCCTTCCTCGACACCCCCGGTCTGCTGCCCGCCTTCGTCGAGGAGACCCGCCCGCGCGCCCACGGCGCAGGCCTGGACCCGTACGAGTACGCCCGGGTGACCACCCCGCTGACCTCGCTGCGCGACTGGCCGGCCGCCTGCCGGGGCGCCGGCCACCGGTACACCGCGGCGGCCGAGCGGGCCGCCGCCGAGGGCCGCACCGTCACCGCCGGCGAGGCGTTCCGGAGCGCCGCCCGCTGGTACCACTTCGCCGGGCTGCTCCCGCACCCCGACCGGGCCGCCGCGGCCGAGACCGCCGCCCGGGCCGACGAGGCGATGCACCGGGCGCTGGCGCTGCTCGACCCGGGGACGGAGCGGGTCGAGGGCGAGGGCTTCGCGGGCCGGTTGCGCCGCCCGGCGTCCGGCGGGGGAGCGGCCCCGCTGGTCGTGGTGGTGCCGGGGATGGACTCGGGCAAGGAGGAGTTCCACGCGGTGGCCGAGGCCCTGCTGGCCCGGGGCGTCGCGGTGCTCTCGATCGACGGGCCGGGGCAGGGCGTGCTGGCCGCCGGCACCGTGCCGGAGCCCGAGTACCACCGGGTGGTCGGCCGCGCCCTCGACGCGCTGGCGGGCCGGGCCGGGCTGGACCTCACCCGGACCGCCGTGATCGGCCTCAGCCTGGGCGGCTACTACGCGGTCGAGTCCGCCGTCCACGAGCCCCGGCTGCGCGCCGCCGCGGTGGTCAGCGGCCCGTACCGGCTGGACTGGGACGGCCTGGTCCCGTTCGTCACCGCGACCCTGGCCCAGCGCTGCGGCGGGTACGCGGCGGCCCGCGCCTTCGCCGCCCGGGTCGACCTGACCGCCCTCGCCCCGGCGGTCACCGTCCCGCTGCTGGTGGTCGAGGGCGGCGAGGACGGCATCCCGGGCGTCACCGCGGCCACCGTCCTGGCCGAACGCGCCCCGGACGCCGAACTGCTGCTCGTCCCGCACGGAAACCACCTGCTCGGCACCGCCCTGCCGGACTGGCTCCCCACCACCGCCGACTGGCTCGCCGCGCGGCTGACCGGCTGACTGGTTGACCGGCTCACCGGCTCACCGAGCCGCCGCTGACCGGCGCAGTGCCGGGCGGCCGAGCGAGAGGACGGTGAACAGCAGGCCGCCGGCCAGGAAGAACGGCTCGTAGCCGAAGGTCGCGAACCTGGCCATGGCGTCCGGCTCGGCACCCGGCCGGCGGTCGGCGGCGAGCGCGACCCAGTCCGGCACGGACGGCGCGGCGTGCAGCACCAGCAGCGCGGCGGTGCCCCACAGCGCCGGGCCCAGCAGCCGGGCGGGCACCCGCGCGCCCCACCGCCGCAGCGGGGCCAGCGCCACCGCCGCGGCCACCGCGCACAACGGGACCGCGATCACGTCGATCACCAGCAGCGGCGTGTTGCTCCACACCGACCGCCCGTCCGGCAGGCCCAGCCGCCCGTCCGCCAGCCAGTACAGGTGCACCAGCGCGAAGGCCACCGCCCACCCCGCCGCCGCGTACCCGGCCCCCCGCACCACCCGGTTCCAGCCCGTGTCCCGTGTCGTCTCCATGCCGTCCACGGTCCCGCGCCGCCCCGCCCCGCCGGATCGTCCCGCGGGCGGCACCCCCTCCCCCGCCAGGGGGAACCGGGGCCCGCCGCAGGGACCAGTCCCGTGGGGCGGCAGCCCGTCGGCCGGTTCGGCGGGGACTTGTCGAACGACGAAGCCCCCGTAGCGAATTCGCTACGGGGGCTTCCCGGTTGTGGCCAGGGCCGGGGTCGAACCGGCGACCTTCCGCTTTTCAGGCGGACGCTCGTACCAACTGAGCTACCTGGCCGTACTGCACCGTCTCTTGCGAGACGAGCGATCCCGACGGGACTTGAACCCGCGACCTCCACCTTGACAGGGTGGCGAGCTAACCAACTGCTCCACGGGACCTAGAAGTGGCGAACCACTCAGGGTCTTGCGGTCTTGCGCACTGCACTTTACTACGGTACTGCGTGCCCCCAACGGGATTCGAACCCGTGCTACCGCCTTGAAAGGGCGGCGTCCTGGGCCACTAGACGATGAGGGCTTGTGGCCTGTTCCCGGCGTTCGGGGACGTCGAGAAGCATATGGGATGCAGGGCGGATCGCCAAAACGGGTTTCGGCCGGGTGGGGGCGGGGGTGGGCCGGACCGGTGCCGGGGGTCAGGACCAGCCGAGCTCGTCGAGTTCGTGGTCGTCGAAGCCGAAGTGGTGGGCGACCTCGTGGATGACGGTGGTGCGGACCTCCTCGACCACCTGTTCGCGGGTGTCGCAGTGGCGCAGGGTGGGGCCGCGGTAGATCAGGATGCGGTCGGGCAGGACGCCCGCGTACCACTCGCCGCGCTCGGTGAGCGGGGTGCCCTCGTAGAGGCCGAGGAGTTCGGGGTCGCTCGGGTCGGGTTCGTCCTCGACGAAGATCGCGACGTTGTCCATCATGGCCGCGAGCTGCGGGGGGATCTGGTCGAGGGCGTCGCTGACCAGCGTCTCGAACTCTTCCCGGGTCATCTCCACCGGATCATTGTCCGGTGTCGGATGACGGTGTGCCAGGTGGCGACGGCCGGTGTTTGATGGGGCTATGACGACCTCGGAGGGCGCCGTGGACGACGCCGTGGGCGACGCGCCGTCCGGCACCGCGGCGGCGGCAGCCGCGGCCGGCCCCGTCCGGAACCGCCCGCCGGTGCTGCGCGGGCAGGGGCGGGCGGTGGCGGTGGTCGCGGCGGGCGGGGCGATCGGGGCCTCCGCGCGGTACGCGGCCGGGCTCGGCTGGCAGACCGGGCCGACGGCCTTCCCGTGGACGACGCTGCTGGTCAACGTGGTGGGCTGCGCGGTGATCGGGGTGTTCCTGGTGGTGATCACCGAAGGGCGGCAGGCGCATCCGCTGGTGCGGCCGTTCTTCGGCACCGGCGTGCTGGGCGGCTTCACCACCTTCTCGACGTACGCGGTGGACATCCGCCGCCTGCTGGAGGGCGGCCGCCCCGGGCCCGCCCTGGCGTACCTCGGGCTGACGCTGGTGGGCGCGCTGTTCGCGGTGTGGGCGGCGGCCGGACTGACCCGGCGTCTGGTCCACCGGGCCGTCCGCCGCGGGGCCGGGCGGGGCACGGCCGGGTCGGCCGGGGGCGCGCGGTGAGCCGGCTGAGCGGGCCGGCGCTGCGGCTGACCGTGCTGGTCGGGGAGAGCGACCGGTGGCACCACCGCCCGCTGTACAGCGAGATCGTGCACCGGGCCCGGGAGGCCGGACTGGCGGGCGCGAGCGTGTTCCGGGGGATCGAGGGGTTCGGGGCGTCGTCGCTGGTGCACACCACGCGGCTGCTGTCGCTGAGCGAGGACCTGCCGGTGGCGGTGGTGATCGTGGACGAGGAGGAGCGGGTGCGGGCGTTCCTGCCGCGGCTGGAGGGGCTGGTGGGGGAGGGGCTGGTGCTGCTGGACCGCTGCGAGGTCGTGACCTACGCCGGCCGGGGCGCGGGGGAGGCGGCGGAGTGAACTGGCTGCTGGTGGTGGCGGGCGCGGTGGTCGGCGCGCCGCTGCGGTACCTGACCGACCGGGCGGTGCAGTCCCGGCACGACTCGGTGTTCCCGTGGGGGACGTTCACGGTGAACGTGGCCGGCTGCCTGGTCCTCGGGCTGGTGACCGGCGCGGTGGCGGCGGGCGCGGCCTCCTCGAAGGTCCAGCTGTTGCTGGGGACCGGGCTCTGCGGGGCGTTGACCACCTACTCGACCTTCTCGTACGAGAGCCTGCGGCTGGCCGAGACCGGCGCCGGACGGTACGCGCTGGCCAATGTGGCCGGCAGCGTGGCGGCCGGGCTGGCCGCGGTGTACGCGGGCGCGGAGCTGGCCTCGGCGCTCTGGGGCTGAGCGGGCGCCACGGCGCCCCCGGCGGGGCGCCCGGCGGCTCGGGGAGCGCCGGGCGCCCCGGGTGGGCCCTGAGCACCCCCTGAGCGGCCCCGGGCGGCCCCGCCCCGCCGGGCAGCTTGCGCGCTGCCCGTGTCCCGCCGGGCCGGGCGCGCGTTGGGCACCGAAAGCGGCCGCGCGCGAGTGGGCGGCCCGGGTGGGGCGGTAGAGAGGGACCTCAGTGGCTTCGGTGCGGGCGGCGCGGACGGTGCGGGCGGTACGGGCGGTGCGGGTGCGGCTGGCCGCGTCGCGCACGGTTCCGGGGCGGGAGGCGGCGGTCCTGCGCTCGCGCGCGGTGCGGGCGGCGGCGCTGCTGACGGTGGCCGGGCTCGGACTGACCGGGTGCATGTCGGTCGGCCCGGCGGCGGAGGAGAAGCACGGTGTGGCGCCGGTCGGCCAGGCCGGTCCGGCGGTCCGGCCGGGGGCGACGGGCGGGCCCTCGGCCCCGCCGGGGGCCGGGCACCCGGGCGGGGCCTCGGGGCGTCCCGACCGGCCGGGGGGCCTCCAGGGCGACGGCGGGGCGAACGGCGCGACGACGACGGGGCCCGGCGACACGGCGCCGGGCGCGAACGGCGCGGCGGCCGGGGTGGTCCCGGTGCCGGGGGCGGGTGCCCCCGACGGTCCGGGCGGCGGTTCGGCGGGCGGCGTGAACACAAGTCCCGTGCCGCACCAGGGCGGTGGCCCGGGCGGGTCCGGCGGCGCGGCCGGGACCGGCGGGGCGGGCGGCACCGGTGAGGGCCGCTCCGGCGGCGGTTCCGCCGGGACGCCCTCGGCGACCCCGAGCGGCCGGCCGTCCGGCACCCCCGCGCCCGAGCACAGCTCGCCCGCCGCGACCGTCCCGCCCGTCCCGGACCCGACCTCCGGCAGTTCCGGTTCCTCGGCCCCGAGCCCGCGCGCCGCCGGGCACTAGCGGATTGAGCAGGGCATTTGCCTCGGATCCCCAGGCTCGTCTATGGTGGTAGATCGTTCGTTTGATCCATTTGACTGGCGCCCTACTCCCATCTGGCGCCCTTGGCGCGTTCCGGCGATCCGTGGCTGACCGCATAGAGGCGGTTGTGAAACAGAACCCCGGACTTTGGCGCGTGCCACTTCCGGAAGGTTTTGCATGTCTCTCGTTGACGACGCCCGCTTCGCCATGCCCGCGAACGAGGCCGCCGCCGATGTCACCGACTCCAACGACACCCTCGACACCGCCGCGGACGAGGTGATCGCCGAGGCCGTGGAGGCCACCGAGGAGGCGGCCGCCGAGCCCACCATCACCTTCGGCGACCTGGGCCTGCACGACGACGTCGTCCGCGCCCTCGCCAAGCGCGGTGTCACCACCCCGTTCCCGATCCAGGCCGCGACCATCCCGGACGCCCTGGCCGGCAAGGACGTGCTGGGCCGCGGCCGCACCGGCTCCGGCAAGACCCTCAGCTTCGGCCTGCCGCTGCTGACCCGCCTCGCCGACGGCGAGCGCACCAAGCCGAAGCACCCGCGCGGCCTGATCCTGGTCCCGACCCGCGAGCTGGCCATGCAGGTCGCCGACGCCCTGGAGCCGTTCGGCTCGGTGCTCGGCCTGCGCCTCAAGGTCGTCTGCGGCGGTACCTCGATGTCGAATCAGATCTACGCGCTGGAGCGCGGCGTCGACATCCTCGTCGCCACCCCGGGCCGTCTGCGCGACCTGCTGAACCGCGGCTCCGCCAAGCTGGACGACGTCCGCACCGTGGTGCTCGACGAGGCCGACCAGATGGCCGACATGGGCTTCCTGCCCGAGGTCACCGAGATCCTCGACCAGGTGCCGGCCGGCGGCCAGCGCCTGCTGTTCTCCGCCACCCTGGAGAACGAGATCGACACCCTGGTGAAGCGCTACCTGAAGAGCCCGGTCACCCACGAGGTCGACCCGTCGGCCGGTGCCGTCACCACCATGACCCACCACATCCTCGTGGTGAAGCCCAAGGACAAGGCGCCGATCACCAACGCGATCGCCGCCCGCAAGGGCCGCACGATCATCTTCGTCCGCACCCAGATGGGCGCCGACCGCGTCGCCGAGCAGCTGATCGAGGCCGGCGTGAAGGCCGACGCGCTGCACGGCGGCATGACCCAGGGCGCCCGCACCCGCGTCCTCGGCGACTTCAAGGACGGCTACACCAACGTCGTCGTCGCCACCGACGTGGCCGCCCGAGGCATCCACGTCGACGGCATCGACCTGGTCCTGAACGTGGACCCGGCCGGCGACCACAAGGACTACCTCCACCGCTCGGGCCGCACCGCCCGCGCCGGCCGCTCCGGCGCCGTCGTCACCCTGGTGCTGCCGCACCAGCGCCGCGGCGTCTTCCGCCTGATGGAGGACGCGGGCGTCGACGCCAGCCGCCACATCCTGGACCACGCCTTCGACGCCGAGGTCGCCAAGATCACCGGCGCCCGTTCGCTGACCGAGGTCCAGGCCGAGAGCGCCGCCAACATCGCCGGTGCCGCCGAGCGCGAGCTCGCCGACATGACCCGCCAGCTGGAGCGCGCGCAGCGCCGCACCACCGAGCTCCGCGAGGAGGCCGACCGCCTGGCCGCCCGTGCGGCGCGCGAGCGGGCCGAGCTGGGCATCGAGGACGAGGCCCCGGCCGCCGAGGCCGAGGCCGGCGAGTCGACCGAGGCCGCTCCGGCCGGCGCCGAGGCCCCCGCGGCCGCGGCGCAGACCGAGGAGCGCACCCCGTCGTACCGCGAGGCCCGCACCGAGCGTCCGGCCTTCGGCCGCGACCGCGATCGCGACCGTGACGACCGTCGTTCGGGCGGCTTCGGTGGTGGCCGTGACCGCGACGACCGCCGCTCCGGTGGTTTCGGTGGTGGCCGTGACCGTGACGACCGTCGTTCGGGTGGCTTCGACCGTGACCGTGGCGGCGACCGCGGTGGCTTCAACCGTGACCGCGGTGGCTTCGGTGGCGGCCGTGACCGTGACGACCGTCGTTCGGGTGGCTTCGACCGTGACCGTGGCGGCGACCGCGGTGGCTTCAACCGTGACCGCGGTGGCTTCGGCGGTGGCCGTGACCGTGACGACCGTCGTTCGGGTGGCTTCGACCGTGACCGTGGCGGCGACCGCGGTGGCTTCAACCGTGACCGCGACGACCGCGGCGGCCGTTCCTTCGGCGACCGTCCGGCCCGCTCCTTCGGCGACCGCCCGGCCTTCGGCCGCGACCGCGACGAGCGCGGCGGCAGCAGCAGCCGTCCGTTCTCGCGCCGTGACGACCACCGCTCCGGCGGCCGTCCGCAGGCCGACCGCGGTGGCTTCAACCGTGACCGCGGTGGCTTCGGCGCCGGCCGTGACCGCGACGACCGCCGCTCCGGTGGCTTCGACCGCGACGACCGCAAGCCGCGCTGGAAGAACTGACGCCGCACCGGCGGTAGTCGACCGCCGGCCGGGCTGAACGTGTGAAGGGCCCGCTCCGTCCCCGGAGCGGGCCCTTCGCGTTCCCCCGACACCCCCCGACAGCCACCTCGCCGTGCCCCGGAGGTGTTGTTCTGTAGGTGAGAATAACCTGTGGCGCGCGGGCGCGACAGTCCCGTAGCGTCGCGGCCATGAGCAGCAGACTGCACGACGTGGCACGGGTGAACGAGGAGATCGCCGCACGGGGGAGCTACCGGACGGACGGGGGCGAACTCGTACGGGTGGGCGAGGAGTTGGCGGCGGCGAAGGCCGGCACGGTGTCGTACGCGCCGGACGGGCTGGACGCGCTGCTGGCGGCGGGGGCCGACGGGCCGGGCCCGGCGTCCGGGCGGATCGAGGTGACGGCCGAGGGGAGCATCCAGGCCGCCCGCCGGCTGGTCGAGGCCGGGGCGGGGCCGGTCGGGGTGCTGAACTTCGCCTCCGCGCGCAACCCCGGCGGCGGGTACCTGCGCGGTGCCCGGGCCCAGGAGGAGGACCTGTGCCGCAGCGCGCTGCTGTACAGCTGCCTGCTGGAGGCACCGGACTACTACGAGGCGCACCGGGCGTCCACCGACCTCCGGTACAGCCACCGGGTGATCGTCTCGCCCGCGGTGCCGGTGATCCGGGGCGGGAGCGGCGAGCTGCTGGCACGGCCGTACCCGGTCACCTTCCTGACCTCGCCGGCGCCCAACGCCGGTCAGCTGGAACAGCGTTCGCCCGGTTCGGACGTCCGGGGCGTGCTCGCCGAGCGGGCCCTGCGGGTGCTCGCGGCGGCCGCCCGGCACGAGGTGCGCACGCTGGTGCTCGGCGCCTGGGGCTGCGGGGTGTTCCGCAACGACCCGGCGCAGGTCGCCGAGGCCTTCGAGGGGGCGCTGGCCCGGTACGGGGCGGCCTTCGAGCGGGTGGTGTTCGCGGTCTGGGACCGCTCACCGGTCTCGGCGAACCGGGCCGCCTTCGAGGCCCGGTTCACCGCGGGGTGATCGTCCGGCGGCCGGTCACGTCCGGTGGCCGGTCACTTCCGGCGGGCGGAGAGCGCCGTCGCGGCCGTGGAGGCCGCGGCGACCACTCCGGTCACGGCCAGGACGGACGGCCAGGCGCCGATCCGCTTGGCCAGCGGGTGGGAGCCGCCGAAGGCCGCCACGTACAGGCCGGTCAGCGCCGCCGCGGTGCCCGCACCCGAGCTCCGGTGCCACTGCGCGGCCGCCCCGGCGCCGGCCACCGCCAGCACCGCGCCGCCCAGTTCGCGCCGGCCGCTCCAGCGGGCGACACCGTAACCGCCGACCAGACCGCTCGCCGCGGTCAGCGCGGCGGGCGCGGCCGCCACGAGCACGTTCGGGACCTTCGCCATCGTCGACTCCACTCGTAGAGGGCTGTTCCGGCTTCCGACCATAACCCGGTGAACGGGCCGGGCCGCCCGGGGGCCGCCGCTACCGGAACGCCTCGGCGGGCGTCTGCCCCGGCACGGTGGCGGCCAGCCGGCGGGCGGCCTCCGCCGGGTCCAGCACCCGCTCCAGCCGCAGATCGCCCGGGACCTCCTGGATGAACCGCCCGGCCGACCAGCTCCGCTCGTACGGCAACGGCTCCAGCACCAGGGTGCGCACGCCGTCCACCACCGGGACGTCGCTCGGCGTCCCCTCGTTCCAGATCCAGGAGCCGTCCGGCGCGACCAGGTTGAAGGCGCCGGTGGCGATCACCCGGCGGCCGTCCAGGAACGCCGTCCGGGCCAGCGCCACCACCTCCCGGTCCTGCGGGGTGCCGGGCAGGTGGCCGCCGCCGATCAGCACGTCGGCGAGCAGGGTGTGCAGCTGGAAGGTGTCGCTCAGGCCGCTCATCCTCAGCAGGTAGCCGGTGCCGGTGGGGCGGTCGAGCACCAGCAGCGGCTCGTCGTCGAGCATCAGCGCCAGGTGGACCAGGCCCTTGAAGTCGTGCTGCTCGCCCTCGTAGCGGTCGAACAGTTCCAGGATCACCTCGGTCACGCCCGAGGCGCGGGCCTCGGTCCGGACCTCCGGGTGCGCGTACACCGCCCAGGCCGCCTGCTGCCACAGGTGCAGCGTCCACCAGGCGACCACGGCCAGGTGCGCGTTCCACTCGTCCAGGTGCGCCGGGTCGGCGATCCGCTCGTGCGCCTCGGCCGGATCGTCGTCCTCCGCGCTGGGCAGCGGGCCGCCGCCGGTGGAGACCCAGCGCCGCACCAGCAGCTGCGCGCCGGTCAGCGCCCCGCGCAGGCCGGCCAGCACCGGGCCGGAGCAGGCGACCGGGTCGGCCCCGTGCTCCACGCAGGCGCCCACCACCATCGCCAGGTGCGCGCGGGGGAACGGCGGCGAGTCCGGCAGCAGCGCGGCCAGCCGGGGCCCGGCCGCCACCCGCTCCGCCGGACCGGCCGCGCCGAACAGCCCGCCGACCAGCCCGAGGGCGGGCCCGAACGTGTCGTCGTCCCCGGCCGCGACCGCGGCCTCCAGGGCGGCCACGGCTTCGGTGAAGGTGGGTTGTTGACGGTGCGGCGGTATCTGCTCGGTGGACATTCGCCGCAGCATAGGGGGCCGGGCCGGTCCGGCGGAAACTCCTCCGCCGTCCCGGCCCGCGGGGGCCGTTCGGCGGGCCCGTCGGGCCGGGCGGGCACTGTCGGTGCCCGGTGGCAGACTGCGACCGTGACAGACTCCGCGATCACCGACGGCACCTACCTCGTCCGCAACGTCGGCAGCGGCCTGCTGCTGCGGGTCGCCGACGCCTCCCGGCGCAGCGGCGCCCGGATCGTCCTCGGCGCGGACGACGGCGGCGACGCCCGGCTCTGGCGCCTCACCGCCGTCCACCCGGGCGGCGCGCTGTTCCACATCGAGAACGTCGGCAGCGGGAAGCGCCTGGACGTCACCGGCGCCTCGACGGAGGACGGCGTCCGGATCCAGCAGTGGTCGGCCAACGCCTTCGGCGCCCAGGAGTGGCTGCTGGAGGCCCACGTCGACGCCCCGGGCACCTACACCGTCACCAGCTTCGTCAGCGGCAAGCCCCTGACGGCCGGCGACACTTCGGAGGCCGACGTCCACCAGCGCGAGGACGCCGACACCCCGGAGCAGTGGTGGCGCTTCGAGCGGCAGGAGGGCTGAGGGCCGGTCAGGCGGAGAGGTTGGCGCGGGCGGCGTCGAGCTCGGCGTCCGTCGTGCCGTGGTGGCGGAGGTACTCGGGGATCGAGCCGTGCCGGTCGTGGATCCAGGCCAGCGAGGAGACCAGGAGCTCGGCGCCGACCGGGCGGGAGAGGCGCTCGGTGCCGGTCTCGTCGATGTACGGGGTGGGGCCCCTGTCGAGGCCGAGGCCGATGTTGGAGAGCAGGAAGTCGGCGGTGATCTCGGCCTCGGAGGCGCCCAGCAGGGACTGGAGGACGGCGATGGTGAGCCCGGTGCGGTCCTTGCCGACGGCACAGTGCACGACGGCGGCCAGCGCGTCCGGTGCGGCGAGGCGGCGGACCACGGCGGCCAGCGAGGGGCCTGCCGTCGAGGCCATGAAGGGGTAGAGGGCGGTCTGGTCCTCGGGCCAGGGCCGGTCGCCGTCCCTGGGGTGCGGGGGCAGGGTCGGCAGGCCGAGGGTCTCGTGGCCGAGGCCGTGCCGCTGGTCCGGCCAGGTCTCCAGCTCGAACGCGCTGCGCAGGTCGAAGACCGTCCGCAGGCCGAGCTCCTCCAGCCGCCGGGCGCCCTCCTCGGTCAGGGTGTGGAAGGACCCGGAGCGGTACAGCACGCCCCGGCGGAGGGCGCCGATCCCGCCCGCGTCACGGAAGTTGCGCACACCGGGGATGTCGATGAAGGCGTCGGTCATGGCCACCACCGTACGGGCGGGGGCAGGCGGGCGGAAGGAGAAGTGCGAGGCCGCGTTCCCGGCGGGACGACACCGTCCGGAACCGGTCGCCGCCGGTGCGGAACCCGCCGTTTGGCGACCGCCGTTCAGCGCCTGCCGCTCAGCGCCTGCCGTTCAGCGACCGCCGCTCAGCGACCGCCCGAGACCTCCAGGAACGCGCCCGTGGTGTACGAGGCCGCCGGCGAGAGCAGGAAGAGGATCGCCTCGGCGACCTCCTCCGGCTGCCCGCCGCGCCCCATCGGCAGGCCGGGCGCGACCCGGTCGACCCGGCCGGGCTCGCCGCCGAGCGCGTGGATGCCGGTGTGGATCAGCCCCGGCCGAACCGTGTTGACCCGGATGCCCTCGGCGGCGACCTCCAGGGCGAGGCCGCGGGTCATCGAGTCCACCGCGCCCTTGGCGGCCGCGTAGTCGACGTACTCGTTCGGCGAGCCGATCCGGGAGGCGGCCGAGCCGACGTTGACGATGGCACCGCCGCGCCCGCCGTGCCGGGTGGACATCCGGCGCACGGCCTGGGCCGCGCACAGGAACGGGCCGGTGATGTTGGCGGCCCAGATCCGGTTCAGCCGGTCCTCGTCGATCTCCTCCAGCCGGCACTGCTTCTCCAGCGTGCCGGCGTTGTTCACCAGCCCGGTGAGCGGGCCGAGTTCATTGTCCACGGTGGTGAACAGCCGCTCCACCTCGGCGGTGCGGCTGACATCGGCGCGGACCGCGAGGGCGGTACCGCCCTCCGCCCGGATCGCGTCCACGACGGCCGCCGCCGCGGCCTCGTCCGTACGGTAGTTGACGCAGACCCGGTGGCCGCGGCGGGCGGCCAGCAGGGCGGTGGCGGCGCCGATGCCGCGGCTCGCGCCGGTGACGATCAGGACCTGTTCGGTGGGGGTGGTCGACATGGCTCGTACGCTACCCGGCGGACCGGCCGGGGACACGTGCGCCGGCCACCCGCAGGGCCGCGGTCTTCGGGGCCCGGCTCTTCGGCGAGTCGAGGCCGAAGCCGCGGGCGTCGCCCGGTTCGTCCCGGACGAAGGCCTCGGTGCGGGCCGCGGCCTCCCGCAGGGCGTCGTCGAGCGGGACGAAGGGCAGCCGGACGAGCTCGGCGGGATCGTGCCCGGCCCCGGCCCGGAATTCGCTCGCCCGGCGCGGCCCGCTCCGGGGAGGATGCCCGGACGAGGACGCGGCGCCCGCGGGCCCGTCCGTCCGTCTGTCCGTCTGCGGGTCTGCCCGTCCGTCTGCCCGTCCGTCCGGGAGGAGTCCGTCGATGTCCGCCGTCCCCGCCGCCATTGCCGCCGCGCCCGGCACGGTGCTGCTCTCGGGCATCGTCGGCTCCACCGCGTACGGCCTCGCCCACGCCGGCTCCGACCTCGACCGGCTCGGCCTGTTCGCCGTCCCCACCGAGGAGTTGCACGGCCTGAGCCGCCCGGCCGAGTCCCACGTCACCACCGCGCCCGACCTCACCCTGCACGAGGCCGCCAAGTGGTGCCGGCTGGCGCTGAACTGCAACCCGACCGCCTCCGAGCTGGTCTGGCTGCCGGACGGGCTGTACGAGGTCCGCACCCCGCTCGGTGACGAACTGGTCGGTCTGCGCTCCTCGTTCCTCAGCGCGCCGGCCGTGCGGAAGGCCTATCTCGGCTACGCCGAGCAGCAGTTCCGCAAGCTGCTGGCCCGCGACACCACCGACCCGGCCACCCGCCGCCGGGCCGCCAAGCACGCCCGGCACCTGGTCCGGCTGGTCGAGCAGGCGGTCCTCCTGCACGAGACCGGCCGCAACCCGATCCGGCTGCGCGACCCCGAACGCATCCGCGAACTCGGCGAACGCATCGCCGACCGCCCCACCCTCGCGGAGGATCTGCTGGCCGGGGCCGCCGAGCGCCTCGCCGGCCCCGGCGTGCTGCCCGCCGCCCCCGACCAGCGCCCCGTCGAGGCCTGGCTCCGCCGTGTCCGCGCGGCCCACTACACCCCGCCTCAAGACCCGCTCCACAACCCCGGCACGCCCGCGCAATCCACTGGCGGAGCCCTGGGGCCCACCGGGTAGGATCGCCGTGGTCCTTCCACCCGGCACTCCGGGTGCGCCAGGGCCGCGGGCCACTAGCTCAATTGGCAGAGCTGCGGACTTTTAATCCGTAGGTTCAGGGTTCGAGCCCCTGGTGGCCCACCGCGACGAGGCCGGATCGGGAGTTCTCCGATCCGGCCTCCGCTGTTTCCCGGGCGCGGTCGTCCCGCGGTCGTCCCGCGGGCCGGAGCCGCGCGAGGCGCCCCGCGCGTTCCCCACGCGTTCCCCGCGCGTCCGGTGTGCCCAACTCCGTTGTCCGCAAAGGCGCTGCGGTGCCCGGGCCGGCCGGTCGGCGGGCCGGCGGGCCGGTCGGGAGCCGGTCGCGCGCGGCACCGCCCAGGAGGGTGGCTGCGGCGCCGCCGCGTCCCCACGGACCGTGCCGGTGGCTGGATTTCGATGTCGGCGCGAAGCGGTGACGTGGCATGGGTCACGTCGGAATCGGGCGTTTTCGACTGTTCTGCGGGGATGTTGTCCGCCGGTCGGCGGGGTTGTCCGAGGGGCCGAGGGTCGGTGATCACGTCGGGCCTAAATATGATCGGAAGCCACGATCGTCGGTAGTGGTGACGGTCGTATGTGCAACCTGGGAACGGTCCGGACCGTCTCTCTGTGTGCGGTGCGCCGGATCGTCAGGGGCGTCGCTTCCGTCGGTGAAAGGTACGCGCATGTCAGGTCGGAGGGGCGAGAGCCCGGCTCGGGGCGAGGGCGTGCCCGCGACGGAGGACGCCGCGGGCTCCGTGCCCTCCCCGCGTGCCGGCGGCCGGGCGGAGGCCCGCCGCGCCGCCCAGGGCAAGGGCGGCGGCGCGGGCGGGAAGACGACGGCGGCGTCGGCGGCGGCGGCGTCGGGCGGGCGGGCGGCGGCGCGCAAGAGCGCCAAGCCCAAGAAGAACGTGAAGAAGATCGTCGCCTGGTCGACGGCGGGCGTGCTGGTGGTCATCGCCGGCGTCGGCGGCGCGATCTACCTCAAGCTGAACGCCAACATCAAGTCCTTCGACGCCGACGCGATAGCCCGCAACCGCCCCCCGGAGGCCCAGGCCGACGCGGACGGCAACAAGCCGGTCAACGTTCTGCTGATCGGTTCCGACAGCCGGGGCAAGAACAACTCCGACCTCGGCGGCGGCGAGGACGGCGGCGCCCGCTCCGACACCACGATCCTGCTGCACGTCTACGCCGACCACAAGCACGCCGTGGGCATCTCGATACCGCGCAACGCCATGGTCCAGATGCCGTCCTGCAAGCTGCCCAACGGCAAGTGGACGAAGGGCGGGAACACCGACCTGTTCAACGCGGCCTTCTCGACCGGCGGCAGCGACGACGGCAACCCGGCCTGCACCCAGAACACCGTGGAGAAGCTCACCGGCATCCGGGTCGACCACACCCTGGTGGTCGACTTCAACGGCTTCGCGTCGATGACCAAGGCCGTGAACGGTGTGGACATCTGCCTGCCGAAGGCCATCTACGAGGGGGACATCAACCCGAACCTGAAGAAGAAGGGCGACCTCGTCCTCCCGCAGGGCAAGCAGACCGTGGAGGGCCAGCAGGCGCTCGACTACGTCCGGCTGCGGCACGGCATCGGCGACGGTTCGGACATCGGCCGGATGATGCGCCAGCAGGCGTTCCTGAGCTCGCTCGCCAGCAAGATCAAGAAGGACGGGATGAACCCCACCACCCTTCTCCCGCTGGCCGACGCCGCGACCAAGTCGCTGACCGTCGACCCGGGCCTGGACTCGGCGGACAAGCTGCTCTCCTTCGGCCTGTCGCTCAAGAACATCGACATGCACGACCTCAAGTTCGTGACGGCGCCCTGGCGCTACCGGACGCAGGACAAGAACATCGACCTGGTCCAGGCGGACGCCAACAAGCTCTGGGACACCCTCAAGGCCGACCAGACCATCGACGGCCAGAACGCCACCGGCCAGCAGCCGGACGAGCCGGCCCCCGGCGCCACCGCGCCCGCGCAGCCGCCCGCGCCCACGACCCCGGCCGCCCCCGCCGGGGACACCGGCAACTCCGCGATCAGAGTGGCGGTCTACAACGGGACCCTCTTCAACGGCCTGGCGGGCAAGGCGACCGAGCAGCTGAAGGGCGCCAAGTTCACCGCCAGCACGGCGGGCCAGGCGGCGAGCACCAAGTACAAGACCACCACGATCGAGTACGGCTCCGGGCAGAAGGCGAACGCCGAGAAGGTCGCCGCGCTGTTCCCGGGGGCCTCCCTGGAGTCCAGCGGCGCGCGGGGCATCTCGGTGATCACCGGCCAGGACTTCGCGGCCGCGATGGGGATGACGGCCGGCGCGCCCGCCGGCAGCGTCGCGCCGACCACGCCGGGGGTCCAGGCGCCCCCGCAGCCGCTGCCCACCAGCATCACCAACGACGCCCGCTCGGCGGACGACGACATCTGCGCGAACACCAGCTACGGCAGCGGCGGCTGACCGGACCCGGCGGACACGGCGGACGACCCCCGGGCCCGCGCCCTCCGAGGCGCGCGGGCCCGGGGGTCGTGCCATGGTGGGCCGTAGCCCCCGGCGGGGGCTGAGCGGTCACCGAAAGGCGGACCCCATGCCCGAGATCGCCCTCCAACTCGACATCGCCGCGCCCCGGGCCGTGGTGCTCGCCGCGCTCACCACGCACGACGGGCTGACCTCCTGGTGGACCACCGGTGCGGACCGGGACGGCGACGTCCTGCTGTTCGAGTTCCCCGACGCCCCGGAACCGTTCCGGCTGCGGGTGGAGCGGGCCGACCGGGACCGGGTGGTGTGGACCAACGCCGGCTCCTTCCCGCCGCACTGGGCCGGCACCTGGATCAGCTGGGAGCTGTCCGCCCCACCCGCCCCGCCCGCCCCGCCCGCCGCGCCGGAGCAGCCCGCCGCCTCCGACCGGGCCGTGGCGCCCGGCGCGCCCGCCGCGCCC
This sequence comes from Kitasatospora sp. NPDC002543, assembly GCF_053594915.1. Classification (NCBI taxonomy): domain Bacteria; kingdom Bacillati; phylum Actinomycetota; class Actinomycetes; order Kitasatosporales; family Streptomycetaceae; genus Kitasatospora; species Kitasatospora sp. NPDC002543. The sequence goes on from NZ_JBSFWR010000036.1 coordinate 23,264, forward strand.
GAGCAGCGGCCCGAGGCCCCCGAGCGCACCCGGCTGCTGTTCCGGCACGGCGGCTGGCAGCCGGGCAGCGAGGAGGGCGTCCCGGCGGTGGCCGGCACCTGGGCCGAACTGCTGGTCCGGCTCAAGGACTACGCGCAGAGCGGCAAGGTGCAGCCGTACTTCGTCACGGCGCACCGCCACGACGCCCCGTGAGCCGTCCGCGCACGGACCGCGACGGCGCGGTCGGCGCCCCGTGACGCCCCGGCCGCCGGTCGCCCGCCAGGGCGCCGTCCGGTGGCGGGATCGCGGTGGCGGGCCGATGGTGGCGTTGTACCCCCGTCGTCCCGGCCGGGCCGTACCCCCACCGGGCCCGGGCCGGGGCGAGGTCCCGACCGCCCAGACCACCAGACTGCCCCGATCGTCCCGACCACCAGACCGTCCCGACCGTCCCGACCACCACAGCCGGCCACCACCGCCTCCGGGAGGCCCAGCAATGCCCGTAGTCACCGATCCGTACCAGCCCGGCACCCCGTGCTGGGTCGACCTGATGGCGAGCGACCAGCAGGCCGCGCTCGACTTCTACCGCGACCTGTTCGGCTGGCAGGGCGAGGTCGGCCCGGCCGAGTTCGGCGGCTACGCCGTGTGCCTGCTCAACGGCCGGCCGGTCGCCGGGATCATGGCGCAGATGGCGCCCGAGGGGCAGCCGGCGCCGCCCGTCGCCTGGACCACCTACCTCGCCTCGGACGACGCCGACGCGGCCAAGGCGTCCATCACCGGGGCCGGCGGCACGGTCCTGTACGACCCGATGGACGTCGGCACGATCGGCCGGATGCTGGTCGCCGCCGACCCGACCGGCGCGGTGTTCGGGGTCTGGCAGGCGATGGACTTCATCGGCGCGGGCGTGGTCAACGAGCCCGGCGCGCTGGTCTGGAACGAGCTCAACACCGCGGACACCGGCACGGCCGGCCGCTTCTACCAGCCGGCCCTCGGGCTGCGCCCGGCCACCATCCAGGGCATGGACGGCTACTACTCGCTCAACGTCGCCGACCGCACGGTGGGCGGCATGCAGGCGATCCCCGGCTACCTGCCGCCCGGCACGCCCTCGCACTGGATGACGTACTTCTCGGTGGACAGCACCGACTCCACCGTGGACGCCCTGGTCAAGGCCGGCGGCTCGGTGATCCAGCCGGCCTTCGACATGCAGTCCGGCCGGATGGCGGTGGTCCAGGACCCGCAGGGCGCGGCCTTCGCCGTCATCGAGTCGCCCGAGGCGCAGATGCCCGACTCGCCGTAGCCCCGGATCCGCCACCGCCCGCCCGTCGCGGCCGGGTGGCCGGAAGCCGCCCTTCCCGCGACGCGCCGCCGGGAAATGGGCGGCTTCCCCCCGTTCCCGGGTAAGACTGCACCCATGCTGGGGCTACCGGACGACATCCGCGCTTTCCTCTTCGACCTCGACGGAGTGCTCACCCAGACCGCGAAGGTACACGCCGCGGCCTGGAAGGACACCTTCGACGCCTTCCTGCGCGCCGAAGCCGCCCGCACCGGCGGGCAGTTCGTCCCCTTCGACGCCGTCACCGACTACGACACCTACGTGGACGGCCGCCCGCGCCTGGACGGCACCCGCGCGTTCCTGCGCAGCCGGGGCGTCGAACTGCCCGAGGGCACACCGGAAGACCCACCCAACTCCCGTACCGTGCAAGGGATCAGCCGGGCGAAGAACGACACCGTGCTGCGGCTGATCCGGGAGCGGGGCGTCCAGGCCTACCAGGGCTCGGTGGACTACGTGCACCGGCTGCGCGCGGCCGGGCTGCCCAGTGCCGTGGTCTCCTCCAGCGCCAACTGCCGCGACGTGCTGCGGGCGGCCGGCATCGAGGAACTGTTCGAGGTGATCGTGGACGGCAACGTCGCCAGGGCCGAGGGCCTGCCCGGCAAGCCCGCCCCCGACACCTACCTGTACGCCGCCCGCGCCCTCGGCGTCGAGCCGGCCCGTGCCGCGGTCTTCGAGGACGCCCTCGCCGGGGTCGCCTCCGGCCGGGCGGGCGGCTTCGGCGCGGTGGTCGGGGTGGACCGCACCGGCCAGGCCGCCGAACTGCGCCGGGACGGCGCCACCGTGGTCGTCCAGGACCTCTCCGAGCTCCTGGAGGGCGAGTGAGTCCCGAGTCCGGCTTCGCGATCGACCCCTGGCAGATCACCGAACACGGCCTGGACCTGGCCTCGATGGCCCGCGCCGAGTCCGTCTTCGCGCTCTCCAACGGGCACATCGGCCTGCGCGCCAACCTCGACGAGGGCGAGCCGCACGGCCTGCCCGGCACCTACCTCAACGGTGTCTTCGAGCTGCGCCCGCTGCCGTACGGCGAGGGCGGCTACGGCTACCCGGAGTCCAGCCAGAGCGTCATCAACGTGACCAACGGCAAGATCATCCGGCTGCTGGTGGACGACGAGCCCTTCGACCTGCGCTACGGCGAACTCATCAGCCACAAGCGCTGGTTGGACTTCCGGGAGGGCCTGCTGCACCGCGAGGCCGAGTGGACCTCCCCGGCCGGGCGGACGATCAGGGTGCGCTCCTCCCGGCTGGTCTCGCTCACCCAGCGCGCCATCGCCGCCGTCGAGTACCGCGTCGAGGCGGTGGACGGCCCGGTGCGGATCGTGCTGCAGTCCGAGCTGGTCGCCAACGAACAGCTGCCCGGCGGCCCCGAAGGCGACCCGCGGGCCGCCGCCGTGCTGGAGGCGCCGCTGCACCCCGAGGCGCACCACGCCAGCGGCACCAAGGCCGTCCTGGTGCACCGCACCCGCTACAGCGGCATCCGGGTCGCGGCCGGGATGGACCACATCATCGAGGGCCCGGAGAAGTCCGACACCGTCTCCGAGGCCGAGGCCGACCACTGCCGGATCAGCGTCACCACCGTGCTCAAGCCCGGACAGCGGCTGCGGCTCGCCAAGTTCATGGCCTACGGGTGGTCCGGCACCCGCTCGCTGCCCGCCGTGCGGGACCAGGTGGAGGCCGCGCTGACCGCCGCCCGGTACACCGGCTGGGACGGGCTGGTCGCCGAACAGGCCGACTTCCTCAGGGAGTTCTGGGAGACCAGCGACGTCGAGATCGAGGGCGACGTGGAGCTCCAGCAGGCCGTCCGGTTCGCCGTCTTCCACGTCCTGCAGGCCGGCGCCCGCAGCGAGGAGCGGGCCATCCCCGCCAAGGGGCTGACCGGGCCCGGCTACGACGGGCACAGCTTCTGGGACACCGAGACCTTCGTCCTGCCGGTGCTCACCTACTGCCTGCCCACCGCCGTCAACCAGGCCCTGCGCTGGCGGCACACCACGCTGCCGCTGGCCCGCGAACGGGCGGTCCAACTCGGCCTGTCCGGCGCGGTGTTCCCGTGGCGCACCATCCGCGGCGAGGAGTGCTCCGGGTACTGGCCGGCCGGCACCGCGGCCTTCCACATCGGCGCGGACATCGCCGCCGCCGTCGCCCGCTACGTCCGGGCCACCGGGGACGCGGAGTTCGAGCGCGAGTACGGTCTCGAACTGCTGGTCGAGACCGCCCGGATGTGGCGCTCGCTCGGCCACCACGACGTGGCCGGCAGGTTCCGCATCGAGGGCGTCACCGGCCCCGACGAGTACAGCGCCGTCGCGGACAACAACGTCTTCACCAACCTGATGGCGCAGACCAACCTGCGCGCCGCCGCCGAGGCTGCCGTCCGCCACCCCCACGAGGCCTCGCTGCTCGGCGTGGACACCGAGGAGACCGCGGCCTGGCGCGACGCGGCCGCCGCGATGTACATCCCGTACGACGAGGACCTCGGCGTCCACCCGCAGGCCGACGGCTTCACCCAGCACCAGGTCTGGGACTTCGAGCACACCCCGCCGGAGAACTACCCGCTGCTGCTGCACTACCCGTACTTCGACCTGTACCGCAAGCAGGTGGTCAAACAGTCCGACCTGGTGCTCGCCATGCAGGTCCGCGGCGACGCGTTCACCGACGAGCAGAAGGCCCGCAACTTCGCCTACTACGAGCGGCTGACCGTCCGGGACTCCTCGCTCTCCGCCTGCACCCAGGCCGTCATCGCGGCCGAGGTCGGCCAGCTCGACCTCGCCTACGACTACACCGCCGAAGCCGCCCTGATGGACCTGCACGACCTCGGCGGCAACACCCGCGACGGCCTGCACATGGCCTCGCTCGCCGGGGCCTGCATCGCCCTGGTGGCCGGCTTCGGCGGGCTGCGCGACCACAGCGAGACGCTCTCGTTCCGGCCCCGGCTGCCGTCCGGACTGATGCGGCTGAGCTTCTCGCTGCTGGTGCGCGGGCACCTGCTCGGCGTCGAGATCACCCACGAGCGGACGACGTACACGCTGCGCCGCGGCGAGGTCCTCCACCTGTGGCACGACGGCGAGGCGGTGCAGGTCAAGTCCGGCTCCCCGGTCGCCCTGCCGACCACCGTCCCGCCCGCCCAGGAGCGGGTCGCCCAGCCCCCGGGCCGCGAGCCCGCCCGCCGCCAGCCCCAGGCCGGGCTCGTCGCGGGCAAGCTCGGCCAGCAGGACCACCTGGCGGCCGAGTAGCCGGCACTGCGCTCACTCCTTCGGCCCGCCCCGGCTGCGCCCGCGACCTCCCCGGCGGAGGGTGCAGGTGACCCGTGGCGACCGAAGGAGTGCAGCCGTGCCGAGCGTGGCCGAACAGATGGTGGAGGTGCTCCGGCAGGCCGGGGTGGAGCGGGTCTACGGCGTCGTCGGGGACAGCCTCAACCCCGTCGTGGACGCGATCCGCAGGGCCGACGGCATCAGCTGGGTGCACGTGCGCAACGAGGAGGCCGGCGCCTTCGCGGCCGCCGCCGAGGCCGAACTCTCCGGCCGGCTCGCGGTCTGCGCCGGCTCCTGCGGCCCCGGCAACACCCACCTCGTCCAGGGCCTGTACGACGCCCAGCGCAGCGGCCTGCCGGTGCTCGCGCTCGCCTCGCACATCCCGTCCGGGCAGATCGGCACCGGCTTCTTCCAGGAGACCCACCCGGAGCGGGTGTTCACCGACTGCAGCACCTGGTGCGAGATGCTCTCCACCCCCGCCCAGCTGCCCCGGCTGCTGCGGGTCGCCATCCAGCACGCGCTGGGCTCGCACGGGGTCTCGGTGCTGGCCTTCCCCGGGGACGTCGCCGCGCTGTCCGCCGCCGCCCCCACCGGCACCAGCCACTTCCTCACCGAGGAGGCCGTCGCCGCGCCGCCCTGGTCCCAGGTGCAGGAGCTGGCCCGGCTGCTCAACGCGGCCCGCAAGGTGGTCCTGTTCTGCGGCGCCGGGGTGCGCGGGGCGCACGCCGAGGTGATGGCGGCCGCGCGGGCCCTGAACGCCCCGGTCGGCCACTCCCTGCGCGGCAAGGAGTGGATCCAGTTCGACAACCCGTACGACGTGGGCATGAGCGGCCTGCTCGGCTACGGGGCCTGCCACGAGGCGCTGCACTCCGCCGACCTGGTGCTGATGCTCGGCACCGACTTCCCGTACGACTCCTTCCTGCCGCAGGCGCGCACCGTGCAGGTCGACCACGACGCCACCCGGCTCGGCCGCCGCACCCCGCTCGAACTGGCCGTCCACGGCGACGTGGCCGCCACCCTGCGGGCCGTGCTGCCGCTGCTGGACGCCAAGCCCGACCGCGCGTTCCTGGACGGGATGCTGCGCAAGCACTGCCGGTCGCTGGAGGACGTGATCGGCGCGTACACCCGGGACATCGAGAAGCACCTGCCGATCCACCCCGAGTACGTCGCCTCGGTGCTGGACGAGGTGGCCGCCGAGGACGCGGTGTTCACCGTGGACACCGGCATGAACAACGTCTGGGCCGCCCGCTACCTCCAGCCCAACGGCCGCCGCCGGGTGATCGGCTCCTTCCTGCACGGCTCGATGGCCAACGCCCTCCCGCACGCGATCGGCGCCCAGCTCGCCTGCCCGGGGCGGCAGGTGGTCGCGATGGCGGGCGACGGCGGCATCGGCATGCTGCTCGGCGAACTGCTCACGGTGGCCAAGCACCGGCTGCCGGTGAAGACGGTGGTCTTCAACAACGGCGCGCTCGGCATGATCAAGCTGGAGATGCTGGTCTCCGGCTACCCGGAGTCGGAGATCGACAACGGGGACGTGGACTACGCCGGGATCGCCCGGGCGATGGGCATCCAGGCCAAGCGGGTGACCGAGCCGGCCCGGGTCCGGGAGGTGCTGGCGGAGGCGCTGGAGCGGCCGGGCCCGGCCCTGGTGGACGTGGTCACCGACCCCAACGCGCTGTCCATCCCGCCGCACATCACCGCCGCCCAGCTGAAGGGCTTCGCGCTGGCGGCGGGCAGGACGGTGCTCTCCGGCGGGGTCGGGCGCATGATCGACCTGGCCCGCAGCAACCTGCGGAACATCCCGCGGCCGTGAGGGCGGGGCTCCCGGGGGTTCTCGAGGTCTCCCCGCGGGCGTCCGGAGGGCGATCCGGGCCGCTTTGCCTCTGAGGCAAAATTCTTGCCCGTGAGGCACGGCGGGTGTCCACTGGACACATGACCAGCAGCTCCACCGGTGCCGCCGCCGCAGGCGAACAGCTCGACGACCAGGAGGTCGCCGGCCTCGCCGCCCGTCTCCGTGAGCACCGGCTCAGCAGCCGCCTCACGCTGGAGGTGGCAGCCGGTCGGGTCGGGCTCTCCCCAGCCTATCTGTCCCGGCTGGAGACCGGTCGCCGGCAGCCCTCGCTGCCGGTCCTGCTCGGCCTCGCCCGCGCGTACGGGACCTCGGTCTCCGGCCTGCTCGGGGAGACCCTGGCCGAGCCGGACCCGATCGTCCGCGGCGGAGCCATCGAGCCCGGCCGGGCCGGTGGCTGGGGCTACCGCCGGGCCGGCGCCCCCAGCCGCGCCATGCAGGCCCTGCGGGTGCACGTCCCGCCGGGCGTGCAGGACGCGGTGGTCCGGGTCCACCCGGGCGAGGAGTGGCTGTACGTCCTGAAGGGCGCGCTCCGGGTCACCCTCGGGGACCGCGTCCACCACCTGGAGGTGGGCGACTCGGCCCACTACGACTCGCTCACCCCGCACTGCATCGCCGCGGAGTCGGACAGCGGTGTCGAACTGCTCTTCGTCCACACCCTGCTGCAGAGCCCCGGCGGCGAACTCTGCCTCGGCGGCGGTCCCACCGCCGTCCACTGACCCGCCGTCAGAACCACCCGGAGGAGATCACCATGGCCGATCCCGCCACCACCGCGGCCACCGCCGCCCACGGCGCCGCTGCCCCCGACACCGCCGCCGGTCCGAAAACCATGGACGCGGGGAAGTGGGCCAACAAGCGGATCTACGTCCGTCTGCTGATCTACACCGCCGGCTGCCACCTCTTCGCCGGGTTCATCATCCTCCTGTTCCAACTCGGCAGCCGCAACAAGTAGTTCGCACCCAGGGCCGCCCGTCCGCCCCCACCCCCGAGGGAGGCGGGCGGGCCGCCCCGCCGACCGGCCCCGGCGGCGGGGCACCGGCGTCGGCACCCCGGGGCGGCGCTCTGCCCGCCCTGGGGCCCCGGCCCCCGGTCACGCCCCGCGCAGCAGCTCGCAGAGCGCTCGGACCGCCGCCGGGAAGACGTGGTCCGGCGGAGTGGAGTAGCCGATGACCAGGGCGGGCGGGGTCTCGGCGGGGGCCGGGGCGGCGGCGCGGTGCCAGCCGAGCCCGGCGAGGGAGAGGCCCGCCCGCTGGGCGCGGGCGAGGAGTTCGGCTTCCGGAGCGGAGCCGGGCGGCAGCTGGAGGACGGCGTGCAGGCCGGCCGCGATGCCCGTCACCCGGACGCGCGGGGCGTGTTCGGCGAGTGCCGCGACCAGGTGGTCGCGCCGGCGCCGGTAGTGCAGCCGGCAGCGCCGTACGTGGCGGTCGTACGTGCCCGAGGTGATCAGCTCCGCCAGGGTCAGCTGGTCCAGCACCGGGGACATCGTGTCGGCCAGTGCCTTCAGCCGGGCGACCGGCTCGACCAGCGCGTCCGGCAGGGCCAGCCAGGCCAGCCGCAGACCGGGGGCGAGGCTCTTGGCGGTCGTCCCGGCGTACACCACCCGTTCCGGGGCCAGCGCCTGCATCGCGCCGAGCGGCTGCCGGTCGTAGCGGAACTCCCCGTCGTAGTCGTCCTCGATGACGTACCGGTCCTGCTCCCGAGCCCACCGCACCGCCGCCGCCCGCCGCTCGGCGGACAGCGCCGTGCCGGTCGGGTACTGGTGGGCGGGGGTGAGCAGGACGGCGCCGGCCCGCGCGTCGAGCCGGTCGACCAGGGCGCCGTCCGCGTCCAGCGGCACCGGAGCGGTGGTGAGCCCGGCGGCCCGGACGACCGCGTGCTGCGGCGGCAGCCCGTACTCCTCGACGGCCAGCGCGCGGGCGCCGCGCTCCCGCAGGGCGGCGCAGACCAGGCCGAGGCCCTGGGTGACACCGGTGCAGACGAGCAGGCGGTCGGGGTCGGTGCGCACGCCGCGGACCCGGGCCAGGTAGTGGGTGAGCGCCTGGCGCAGTTCGATCCTGCCGAGCGGGCTGCCGTAGTCGAGCGCCTCGTGCGGCGCGGTGGCGAGGGCGCGGCGGGCGGCGGCCAGCCAGGCCGTGCGGGGGAAGAGCGAGAGGTCGGGCCGTCCGGACGTCAGGTCGTACCGGGCGGCCTGCCGCCGGGGCACCGACCGGACGGCCGGCCGCCGGCCCTGGACCGGCTCCGGCACCGCCCGCCGGGCGACCGTGGTGCCGGAGCCCTGCCGGGAGTCCAGCCAGCCCTCCGCGGTGAGCTGGCCGTACGCCTCGACCACGGTGTTGCGGGCGATCCCGAGGTCCTCGCCGAGCGCCCGGGAGGACGGCAGCCGGGTGCCGGGGCCGAGCCGCCCGTCCTGGACGGCCTCGCGCAGCGCGTCCTCCAGAGCGGCCCGCAGCCCGGCGCCGGCGGCCCGCCGCTCGGTGAGGTCCAGGTGCAGGTCGCCGCCGAAGGTGGTCCAGGTGGTGGTCCGGGAGGTGCTCACGGCCCCCATTCTCGCCCGCCGCCGGGGGCCGTCGCCGGGGTCGTTCCCGGCTCGTCCGCGGGGCCGTTCCCGGCTCGTCCCCGGGGCCGCGGCGGAGGCCCGCCGGGGCCTGCCGCCGGGTCACCAGGTGGTGCCGGCGGGCTCCTCGATGGTGGTGTTGACGCGGTTGAACAGGTTGGTCAGCCCGATCATCAGGATGATCGCGGAGAGCTGCTCCTCGTCGAAGTGGCCGGTGGCGGTGGACCAGACGTCGTCCGGGACGGCCCGGCCCGAGCGGTCGGCGATCCGGGTGGCGGCCTCGGTGAGGGCGAGGGCGGCGCGCTCCGCGTCGGTGAAGAACGGGGCCTCGCGCCAGGCGGCCACCGCGTGCAGCCGCTCGTCGGTCTCGCCGTGCTTCCGCGCGCCCTGGACGCCCGCGAACACGCAGGCGGCGCACCCGTTGATCTGGCTGGCCCGCAGGTGCACCAGCTCCAGGACCTTCGGGTCGACGCCGCCCCGGTACACGGCCTGGTAGATGCCCCGGATGCCCGCCATGGCGTCCGGCAGGACCATCGCGGGGTTCTTCATCCGCGCGGTGCGGGTGGTGGTCATGGTGTCCTCCTCATCGGTTAGCGTCCGTCACCGGACCGACGGATCCCGACGCGAGGATGTGACACGGTGAGCGAGGAAACCCCCCACCCCGGTGCGGAGCCGGCCGATCCGGCCGCCCGCTTCGAAGCGGAACGCCCCCAACTGCGGGCGGTGGCCTACCGGATGCTCGGCTCGATCGCCGAGGCCGAGGACGCCGTCCAGGAGGCCTGGCTGAGGCTCGACCGCAGCGACGCGGGCGAGGTGCGCAACCTCGGGGCCTGGCTCACCACCGTCGTCGGCCGGGTCTGCCTGGACCAGCTGCGCTCCCGCGCCTCCCGCCGTGAGCAGCCGCTGCCGGAGCAGGACGGCCGGGTACGGCTGCCGGACCCGGTGGTCGGCGGGTCGGCGGCGCTGGACCCGGTGCACGAGGTCCTGGTCGCGGACTCGGTCGGGATCGCGCTGATGGTGGTCCTGGAGACGCTCTCCCCGGCGGAGCGGGTGGCCTTCGTGCTGCACGACCTGTTCGAGGTGCCCTTCGACGCGATCGCCGAGGTGCTCGGCCGCACCTCCGCCGCCACCCGGCAGCTGGCCAGCCGTGCCCGCCGCCGGGTCCAGGGCGCCACCCCCGCCGCGGACTCCGACGTCGCCCGCAAGCGCGAGGTGGTGGAGGCCTTCCTGGCGGCCTCCCGGGGCGGCGACTTCGACGCCCTGCTGGCCGTGCTCGACCCCGGGGTGGTGGCCCGTTCGGACGGCGGCACGCTGGTGCCGAGCGTGCTGCGGCGCGGCGCGGCCGAGGTCGCCTCGCAGGCGATCGCCTTCGCCCGCTTCGCCGCCGAGGGCCGGCTGGTCCTGGTCAACGGCTCGCCCGGCGTGGTGTCCTTCGCCGGGGGCCGCCCGCTGTCGGTCATGTCGTTCACCATCCACGGCGGCCGCGTCACCGGGCTGGACATCCTCACCGACCCGACCCGCCTGGCCGCCCTGGGCCTCACCCCCTGACCCGCCCGGGGCCGGCGCCGGGCACCGGCACCGGCCCCGGACCGGCTCAGAGCGACAGGTAGACCGCGCTGCCGACGCCGGCCAGGAAGCAGTAGAGCGCGAACGGCGTCAGGCTGCGGGTCTCGAAGTACCTGGTGAGGAAGCGCACCGAGACGTAGCCGGCCACGAAGGCGGCGAGGCTGCCCGCGAGGACCGGGCCGAGGACGCCGGAGTTCTCGGGCTTGAACAGCTCGGGCACCTTCAGCACCGAGGCGGCCAGGATCACCGGGGTGGCGAGCAGGAAGGAGAACCGGGCGGCGTCCTCGTGGTGCAGTCCGCGCAGGATGCCGGCGCTCATGGTGACGCCGGAGCGGCTGATGCCGGGGAACAGCGCGAGGATCTGCGCGGCGCCGATCCAGGCGCCCCGGCCGTAGCCGAGCCCGGTCAGCCGCTGGTCGGAGGCGATCGCCGGGTCCGGGCCGGGCCCGTCGGCGGGGGCGGCGTGTCCGGCCCGGCGGCGGCCGGTGCCGCCGCGCTTGAGCCGCTCGGCGCCGAGCAGCACGAGTCCGTTGAGGGCGAGGAAGACCGCGGCCGGGACGGGCTTGCCGAGCGCGTTGCGCAGGGCCTTCTCCAGGGCGAGGCCGGCCACGCCGACCGGGATGGTGGAGAGGACGAGCAGCCAGGCGAGCTTCTCGTTGCGGGTCTCGACCCGACGGTGCCGGATCGAGCCGAACAGCCCTTCGGCGACCCGCACCCAGTCCTTGCGGAAGTAGACCACCAGCGCGAGCGCGGTGGCCAGGTGCAGGGCGACCAGGGCGGCGAGGTACGAGGAGCCCTCGGCGGTCATGTCGAGGTCGTGCTGGACCTTCCCGCCGATCAGCGCGGGCAGCAGGATGCTGTGTCCGAGGCTGGAGACCGGGAAGAGTTCCGTCACGCCCTGGAGCAGGCCGACGCCTATCGCTTCCGGGTAGGTCAGGGTCGACATCGCGCACCTTCGCTCGGGGATCGGTGGCCGGCCGGGGCCGGGGCCCTCGCGAAGCTACTACACGGATGTAGACGTTCGTCAACGACACCGTCGGAAGTTCACCGACCGTACGGCTGCGGGACACCGGGGCCCAGGTGCGCGAGCAGCGCCGCCGCTACGGTGGCCAGGAGGGAGGGGACGGCCCGGTGCGCCGCGTCGCCGAACAGGGCGAGGGCGGCCACCGCGGCCGGCGTGCCCGCCAGCGGCAGGGCGACGGTCAGCACGGCGAGCAGGCGGCGGGGGCGGTGGACGGGGTCGGGACGGGGCACGGCGGGTCTCCTTCGGGCTCGACCCGTGCCACGGTGCCGCCTCCCGCAGCGTCAGGTGCAAGTCCTTTTCCCCGATCCGGTGCGCACCGGCCCGTGCGTGACGGGGGCTCCGAGGGGCGCCGGTCAGTCCGTGGCCACCCGCCGCCACCCCGACCCGTCCGCGGCCACCGGCGCGGCCGCGAAGTCGTAGCGGAGCAGGTCCGGTCCGAGCGCGAGCAGCGAGATCGACGAGGAGCCCCAGATCCGCCCGTCGCCGAAGTCCCGCCGCTGGACCAGCGCGGCGTCCGCGTCCGGCGCCAGGCCGTCCCCGGTGACGATCGGCAGCCAGCCGCCCCAGGCCGCGGCGACCGGGCCCGCGGCGGTCGGCTCGGGCCGGGGTTCGGCGGTGAGGCGGGCCCGGAAGTGGGCGGCCCGCGCGGCCATCAGGGCGCGGATCCGCTCGGAGGTGGTCCGGCCGGCGGCCAGGCCCTCCAGCCCGTCGTTGAGCACCACGCTCAGGCCGGCGGGCAGTTCGCGCTCCTCCAGCCGTCCGCCGTCCCAACTGGAAACCCGGGCGCCGTCGGCCCGGACCAGGACGAGGTGGAACGGGTCGTACGGGGTGAGGTCGAGGTGGCCGATCCCGTCCTCCCGGACGGCGGTGAGCGGCAGCCGGCCGCGGGTGCGCCGGGCGTCGGCGGGGGCGAGCGGGCCGAAGCCGTTCAGCAGGCAGGCGGCGGTGCGCCGGTGGGGGTCGACGGCCAGCCAGGTGCCGCCGGCCGCGAGGTCCAGTCCGCCGAGCAGTTCGGGCCGGTCCGGCCAGTGGTGGTCCGGCGGCAGCCAGGCCCGGCCCAGGTACTCGTCCCGGACGGACAGCAGCAGCACCGGGACGGCCGCTCCCGGCTCGACGCTGACGAAGGCCGTGCACACGACCGGGCCCCCTGACCTCGTTGTCGACGATCTCCTGCCGGCGATCCTCGCACGGCCGTTCGCACGCCGGAAGTGGCCCAAGGAACGGACGGCCGAACGCACCAGGACGGTGGGCCTCCGCGCTCCTAGGCTGGCGGCCATGACGACGAACGAGACGACGACGGCCGGAACGACGCGCGCGCACGAGGGCCCGGTGCCCGCCCCCGAGCAGCGCCTGGAGATGTTCAAGCTGGCCCCCGAGTACTACGAGGCGATGATCGCGGTGGAGCGGGCCTCCCGGAAGGGCATCGACCCGAAGCTCGCCCACCTGGTCAAGGTGCACGCCTCGATGATCAACGGCTGCGCCTTCTGCATCGACATGCACTCCACCGACGCCGGCAAGCTCGGCGAGCAGGACCACCGGCTGCTCTCCCTGCCGGCCTGGCGCGAGACCCCGTGGTTCACCGCCCGCGAGCGCGCCGCCCTGGCCCTCACCGAGTCGATCACCCTGGTGACCCAGGGCCACGTGCCGGACGCCGTCTACGCGGAGGCCGCCGCGCTGTTCGACGAGACCGAGCTGGCCCAGCTGATCGCGCTGATCGCCACGATCAACGTCTGGAACCGGCTGAGCATCTCCACCCGCATGAGCCCGGCCGCCAAGTGAGCGCCGTCGACCGGAGTGCCCAGCGGGAGAGGGCCCGGCTGCTGGGGGAGCTGCACCGCCCGGGGGAGCCGCTGGTGCTCGCGAACGCCTGGGACGTGCCGAGCGCCCGGCTGGTCGCCGCCGCCGGGGCGCGGGCGGTGGCGACGGCCAGCGCGAGCGTGTCCTGGTCGCTCGGCAGCGCGGACGGCGGCGGCGCCGACCCCGAGCAGGTGCTGGCCCGGACCGCCCAGGTGGTCCGGGCCGTCGACCTGCCGGTGACCGCCGACCTGGAGAACGGCTACGCGGACACCGCCGCCGGGGTCGGCGGGACGGTCGCCGGGCTGCTCGCCACCGGCGCCGTCGGGGTGAACCTGGAGGACGAGGGCCGGCCCGAGGAGGAGGCCGCGGAGCGGATCGCGGCCGCCCGGGCCGCGGCGGACGCGGCCGGCGTGCCGCTCTTCGTCAACGCCCGCACCGACGTGTTCCTGCGCGGGACCGGCGCGCCGGAGGGCCGGCTGGACGACGCGGTCCGGCGGCTGAGGGCGTACGTCGAGGCGGGCGCGGACGGGGTGTTCGTCCCCGGGGTGTCCGACCCGGAGACCATCGCCGCCCTGGTCGCGGCCGTCCCGGCGCCGTTGAACGTGCTGGCCGGGCCCGGCGCCCCGGCCGTCGCCGAGCTGGCGAAGCTCGGGGTGGCCCGGATCAGCCTGGGCCCGGGCCTGGCCGAGGTGGCGTACGCGGCGGTCCGCCGGGCCGCCGAGGAGGTGTACGGCCGTGGGACGTTCACCGCGCTCGCCGAGGGCCTGAGCTACCCGGAACTCAACCGGCTGTCCGCGGGCTGAGCGCCGGCCGATCGCGGACCGTGCCGCCGGCCGACCCCGTGGGCCGGGGCGCATTGGGCCGAAGTGCCGCGGGCGGCCGGCCGTTCGGGGGCCGGCCGGCGACCGCGGGTCGGTCACCGGACCGGCCCGGGACCGGCCGGTCAGTTCAGGATCTGCCCGCTGAGCCCCGGGTGGCTCATCTGGCCGGTCCCGATCGCCTCGATCTCGTTGGCGGGCTTGCCGACCAGCGGGAGCTTGCCCACGGTCCGCAGGGCGAGGTCGGCGGGGGAGACTTCGAGCCCGTCGGTGAGCCCGCCGGTGGCGTCCGGCGAGGCGGCGGTCTGGGTGGTGGCGGAGGCCGCCGGGACGGCGAGGGCGAGGCCCGCCATGGTGAGGGCGGCCAGGGTGGCGAGTTTCTTCATGCCCTGCCGAACGACCCGGACCGCCCTCAGGTAACCGGTCGGCTCAGACCGTCACCCACAGGGTGCGCACGCTGTTGCTGACGAACGAGGCGATCGGCTCGTTCGTCCGGCCCTCCGCCGGGGCCAGCCTGGGGAAGCGGGTGAACAGGTGGCGCAGCGCCGTCTCGGCCTCCAGCCGGGCGAGTCCGGAGCCGAGGCAGAAGTGCGGGCCGTGACCGAGCGACAGGTGCTTGGCGGGCTGCCGGGTGAGGTCGAAGCGGTCCGCGTCCGGGTGGTGCCCGGAGTCCCGCCCGGCCGCCGCGTACGAGGCCAGCATCGCCTCGCCGCGCCGGATCACCACGTCGCCGACCGCGATGTCCTCGGTGGCGTAGCGCAGCGGGAACTGTCCGACCGGGGAGTCGTGGCGCAGCGTCTCCTCGACCACCGCCGACCACGGCTGCTCCCCGTCCAGGACGAGCCGCAGCTGGTCCGGGTGGGCGAGCAGGGCGCGAACGGCGTTGGTGATCAGGTTGAGCGTGGTCTCGTGCCCGGCGACCAGCATCAGCAGCAGGGTGCCGACCAGTTCGGCCTCGCTGAGCCGCTGCCGGTCGAGGGGGCGGTCGGCCTCGCGGACGGCGATCAGGTCGGTGGTGAGGTCGTCGCCGGGCTCGGCCCGCTTGGCCGCCACCACCGAGGCCAGCAGCGCGTAGAGGCTCCGCTGCGCGGCGACGGCCGCCTCCGGGGTGGCCGAGCTGGAGACCAGGGTGTCGGAGAGCTCGTGCAGCTCGTGCTGCTGCTCCGGCGCGAGGCCGAGCAGCTCGCCGATCACCTGCATCGGCAGCGGGTAGGCGAAGTGCTCCCGGAGGTCGAACTCGCCCTCCAGCGTGGCGACCCGGTCCAGCAGCGCGGTCGTCCGGGCCTCGACGGCGGGGGCCAGGGCGGCGATCCGGCGCGGGGTGAAGGCCTGCGAGACCAGTCCGCGCAGCCGCCGGTGGTCCTCGCCGTCGGCGGTGACCATGCCGGGGACGGTCACGAAGTTGAGCAGCGGCCAGCCCTCCGGCAGCCGCCCTTCCCGGAAGGTGGTCCACAGCCGGGCGTCCTTGCCGACCCGGGGGTCGGCGAGCAGCGACTGGAGGGTGTCGTGGTGGGTTATCGCCCAGACCACCACCCCGCCAGGGAGTTCCACCAGGACCGCGGGGCCGGCCGCGCGGAGTCGGACGTTCTCGGCGTGCTGGTCCCGGCCGAAGGGGTCGAGTCTGACGGGTTCGGCGCGGTTTCCGGAGTCTGCGGTGGTGTCCATGCGGGCCTCTCGGGGGCTGGCGGGCGGGGCGGGGTGAAGGCGCTGTAGAGCACCGGGAGGGCGTTCAGGGCCCGCGACCACGGGGATGGACGCCAGGTCAACTCGCCTGCGGGAACCGCGAGTTGGAGGTCCGGCAGGCGGTGCAGCAGGGTCTCGACGGCGGTCTCGACGATGATCCGGGCCGGGTGCTGGGCCGGGCAGACGTGCCGGCCCGCGCCCCAGGCGAGGTGGGCCCGGTTGCCGCCGAGCGAGCCCTGGGCGGCGGTCGAGACGCCCTGCGCGGCCGGGTCGGCGTTGGCCGCGGCCAGACCGAGGACGAGCAGGTCGCCGGCGCTGATGTACTGGCCGCCGAGGACGGTGTCGCCGGTGGCCCAGCGGCCGGGGAAGTTCTGCGTCGGCGGATCGCGCCAGAGCACCTCCTCCAGCGCGTCGGAGACGGTCAGCCGCCCGCCGGTGAGGGTGGCCCGGAAGCGCCGGTCGGTGAGCAGCAGCCGCAGGGTGTTGCCGGTCCAGCAGATGGTGGTCTCGTTCCCCGCGACCATCATCACCACCAGGTGGTGCACCGCCTCCTCGTCGGTCAGCGCGGCGGGGTGGGCCAGCAGCCAGGAGGTGAGGTCTGCGCTGGGCTCGGCCCGGCGGCGCCGCACCAGGTCGACCAGGACGGCGTGGAACTCCTGGTTGGCGCGCACCGATTCGGCGCTGCTGTCGGAGATGTCGTTGATCAGCCGGATGAGGTGCGGGCCGGCGTCGGCGGGCAGGCCGAGCAGCTGGGTGAAGACCAGCAGTGGGAGCCGGCGCGCGTACTGGGCGACCAGGTCGGCGGTGCCGTCCGGGCCCCAGCTGTCGATCAGGCCGTTGGCGGCGGCCTCGGTGGTGCCGCGCAGCTGGCGGTGGTCGATCTGGGCGAGGGTGTCGGCGACGGCGGTGCGCAGCCGCTGGTGCTCGGCGCCGTCCAGGTTGAGCAGGGTGGGGCGCCAGGAGGTCATCGGCTGGAGCCGCGAGTCGGTGGCCAGCCGGCCCTCGGCGGGCACCCGCCAGCGCCGCGAGTCCTTGGAGAACAGCGCCTCGTTGCGGGTGAGTTCGAGCAGTTCGGCGTAGCCGAGGACGAGCCAGGCCTCGACCCCGGGCTCCAGCTCGATCGGCGCGACCTGCCCGTAGCGCTCGCGCAGCCGGGCGTACAGGCCGTGCGGGTCCTCGGCGACGGCCGGGCCGTACAGCGGGGTCAGCGGCACGCCCACGGGCAGCCCGCCGGGGACGGTGCCGGGCCGGCCGCCGCCGTGGGCGACGGGACAGCCGGGAGCCCCGGAGGCTCCGGGAGCCACCGGGGGTTCGGGTGCGGTCATCCCTGGAGCTCCAGGATCGAGCTGCGGTGGAGGTGGTCGACGAAGTCGATCAGCAGGTCGTAGGACTGTCGGCGGTCGCGTGCGTCGCAGTGCAGGATCGGCACCTCCGGCAGCAGGTCCAGCGCCGCCCGCAGCTCCTCCTCCGGATAACTCGGGGTGTCCGGGAAGGTGTTGACGGCGACCGCGAACGGGATGCGCTGCTCCTCCAGCCGGCCGAGCACGTCGAAGCTCTCGTCCGGGCGGCGCAGGTCGACCATGGCGATGGCGCCGAGCGCGCCGCGCGACAGGTCGTCCCAGAGCGGCCAGAACCGCTGCTGCCCGGGCGTGCCGAACAGGTACAGCGCGAGCCGCGAGTTGAGCGTGATCCGGCCGAAGTCCAGCGCCACCGTGGTGGTGGTCTTGCCGGCGCGGCCGGTGAGGTCGTCGACGCCCGCGCTGGCGGCGGTCATCGTCTCCTCGGTGCGCAGCGGGGCGATCTCGCTCAGCGAGCCGACCAGGGTGGTCTTGCCGACCCCGAACGGACCGGTGACCAGGATCTTGACCGCGCCCTGCACCGACGAGGGCAGGTACTGCGGCCCGTCGGCGGACCCGGCGGCGCCGGTCGTGGCCCCGCCGGTCGCGGTGGCGTCGGGAACGGCTTCGTCGGGCACGGCTTCAGCGGAGTTGGCGGAGGCCAACGAGCACCTCCTCCAGGAGGGTGGCGGGCAGGCGTTCGGCCTGCGGGACGGGCGGGAGCACCTGGACGGCGCCGAGGTCCCACAGGTCTCCGACCAGCACCTTGACGACGCCGAGCGGCAGCCCCAGGTGGGCCGCGACCTCGGCGATGGACAGCAGGCTGTGGCAGAGGTCGAGGATGCGCCGGTGCTCGCGGTTCAGCAGCTCGTGCTCGGGCAGCTCCGGCGGCTCGGACAGCCCTAATGGTCCGGGCACGGCGCTGACCAGGCTCTCCACGGCCAGCTCGGCCCGGGTGGGGCGGCTGCGCCCCCCGGTGATGACGTACGGCCGGACCGGGCCGCTCACCGGTGGCCCCCCGCCGCGTGGTCGACGCGCGGCGGGCTGGTGAGGTGGGTGCCGATCCGTTCGACCAGGACCTGCATCTGGTAGGCGACCAGGCCGGCGTCGACGGCCTCGCCGGCCACCACGGCCAGGTGGGCGCCGACCCCGGCGGCGACGACGAAGAGGTAGCCGCCGCCGTACTCGATGATGATCTGGCGGGTGGCGCTGCCCGGTCCGCCGAAGCCCGTCGCGACGCCGCGGGCCAGCGACTGCAGTCCGGAGCAGGCGGCGGCGAGCCGTTCGGCGTCGTCGCGGGCGATGCCCTCGCTGCGGCCGATCTCCAGGCCGTCGTTGGAGACGACGACGGCGTGCTGGACCTGCGGGACGGCGATGATGTCGGCGAGCAGCCAGCCGAGATCAGGGGTGGTGGTCATGGAACTCTCCGGAGCGCTGGGGAAGTCGGGGGGAAGCGGGCAGGGAAGGACTGGACTGGGCCTGGGCCCGGACGGCGGAACGGCCGCTGGCGGTCCCGGCCTGGAACATCGCCATGAACGCCTGTGCGTCCCGGGCCGAGCGGTACGGCGGCGCGGGCGGCGGTGGGGGAGCGGCGTGCTGGGCGGGGCGGCCCGTGCGGCCGCGCCGGTGGCTCCGGCGGGGCAGCGGGGGAGGGGTGTCACCGGTGGCGGCGTGCCGGCCGGGCGGCGGGGTCTCCACCAGGGGGTGGCCGGCGGGAGAGGCCGGCCGGGGTCCGGGGCTGAACGCCCGGTCGTCCGGCCCGAGGCCGGGGACGGTGGGCGGCAGCGGCTCGGTGAGCAGCGCGTTCGGCAGCAGCAGGACCACGCGCACACCGCCGTACGGCGAGGGCGCCGAGCTGAGCGTGACCCGGAATCCGTACTGCTCGGCGAGCCGGCCGACCGCGGCCAGGCCCAGCTGCGGCACCTCGCCCAGCCGGGAGACCTCCAGGGTGCTGCCGCCTGCCAGGGCGGCGGCGGCCTTGGCGACGGCCTGTTCCGGCATGCCGACCCCGCCGTCGTCGATCTCGATGACGGCGCCGTTGTGCACCGGCATCAGGGTGACGAACACCTGGGTGCTGGGCGGGGAGTAGCGGGTGGCGTTGTCCAGCAGCTCGGCGATCGCGTGGATCAGCGCCTCGGCGGCGGCACCGACCACCGCGGTCTCGGTGCGGCTGCGCACCACCACGCGCTGGAACGGCAGGATGCGCGACTGGGCGCCGCGGACGACGTCCTCCAGGGAGACCGGTTCCGGCCAGTGCCGGCCGGCCCGCGCGCCGCACAGCACGGCCAGGGTCTGGGCCAGGCGGGCCTGTTGGGCGGCCGCATGGTCGGCCTTGAGCAGGCCCTCCAGCAGCGCCGGGTCGTCGTGGGTGCGCTCCATCTCGTCGAGCAGCGCCTGCTGGTCGTGGGCCATCACCAGGATCCGGCGGGCGACGCTGAGGAAGGCCCGCTGGGTGGAGGCGGTGTGCTCGTGCTCCTGCTGGACGGCGGCGAGTTCGGCGCCGCGGCGGGAGAGCTCGGTGGCCAGCTGGTCCTGGACGGCCGTGAGTTCGCCGCGCAGCCGGTCGGCGCGGCGGCGCTGGGTGACGGACACGGCGTGGAACCGCGCGGCGGCCACGAGGGCGAGGACGGCGAGCACGCCGGTTGCCGTTACGGACCACTGAGTCATCGTCACGCCGCGAATTCTAGGGTGATGATCCTACGAAGGTGTGAACGGATCTCGCCAAGTGACCGGATCTCGTCAATATCGAGTCAATTCGGCGTCAATCGGCACTCGTTCGACCCCGATCCCACCGCCTGACGAGGCATCCGACCCTCCTGGCCGGTGCCGGTTCGAAGCGTCGGGATCGAGCCGGGTGGCCGGATCCCGTTCTGTGATGTGTGGGGCCTGTGCGCAGGGTGTTACGAAAGGGACGCCTTTCGGTGCAGGGGTACCCGGACGGCGCCACACGCCCTGAGCGGGCCGGGCCCTCAGCGGGGCACGTCCCGGGCGGGCCAGGCGCGGAGGCCCGTGGTGAGGGTGGCGACGAGGCGGTCGTGGGTGGTGGTGAGGTCCTCGGCGAGCTGGAAGGCCCCGGCGGCGGTCAGGGAGGCGAAGCCGTGCGCCAGGGAGCGGACGGTGCGGGCGGCGTGGATCGCCTCGGAGCCGTCGAGGCCGTACTCCCGCAGCACCGCGATGATCACGCCGACCAGCCGGGCGGCCGCCCGGGCCAGGTCGTCGTCGGGCTGCGGGGCCTGGGGCAGGGCGTTGTAGCGGTGCGGGTGTTCGGTGGCGTACGCGTGGTAGGCGCGCAGCACCGCGGCCACGGCGTCGTCCCCGCCGCGCCCGACGGCCGCCTCGGCGAGCCGGTCGGCCAGGTCCCCGGTGACCCGGACGGCGATCAGCCGCCGCAGTTCGGCGAGGCCGCCGCTGACGTGCTTGTACAGCGAGGGGGTGGCGACCCCGGCCCGGGCGGCGACGGCCGCCAGGGTGAGGGCCTCGGGGCCCTGCTCGTCGATGAGGGTGAGGGCGTGGTCGACGACCTGGTCGGGGGTCAGTCCTACGCGGGGCATGGGTTCGGGCTCTCCGTACGGATGGGATCGGGCGGACGGGTCGGGCGGGGTGCGGCCGGGCAGGGGCCCGCGGGCTCAGCCGAGTTCGGCGAGGAACGGCAGCAGGGCGTCCGCGGTGGCCGCCGGGTTGTCGGCCATCGGGTAGTGCCCGGACCCCTCGATCATCGCCTTCCGGGCGCCGAGTGCGGCGGCCTGCCGGTCGGCGACCAGCTCCGGCTTCGGGAAGTCGGGGTCCTTGTCGCCCATGACGACCAGCGCCGGGCACCGCACCGCGGCCGTCCAGCCGACCGGCGCCGAGTCGCCGTGGACGTACCCGCGGGTGGCCGCCTTGCGCCCCGGGGTGCGCAGCGCGGCGACCAGCCCGTCCACGTACGCGTCGAAGTCGGCGGGCTTGGCGCCGGGGAAGGCCATCCGGCGCAGGTAGAAGCCCCAGGAGGCCGGCCAGTGCACGAGGGCCGCGCCCAGCAGGCCCATGGCGCCGCGCATCAGGGCGCCCGGCGGCGGGTTCTCGACGAAGGCGTCGATCAGGACGATCCCGGCGACCCGCTCGGGCGCGTCCCCGGCGGCCCTGACGACGGTCGCCCCGGTGTAGGAGTTCCCGGCGAGGACGGCGCGCTCGATGCCGAGGTGGTCGAGCAGGGCGAGGACGTCGCCGGCGATGGCGGCCGGGCCGTAGTCGTCCCAGGCGATCGAGGACTCGCCGAAGCCCCGCAGGTCCATGGTGACGACCCGGTGGCCGGCGGCGGTGAGCAGCGGGCGCAGGTGCCGGTACGCGGCCCGGCTGTCGAGCATGCCCGGCAGCAGGACCACGGGGGTGCCCTCGCCGTGCCGGGTGTCGTCGAAGGCGATCCGGCCTCCGGGGACGGTCAGGTACTGGGTGGTCGGGGTGGTGGTGCCGTTCACGGGGTCCTCCTCGGGCCGCCGGTGCGGGGCATCGGCGGTGCCGCCGATAGCCATAAAGCTAAGGCTAATAGCCTTAGCCGTCAAGCGGTCGGCGGCGCACCGGAGCGGACGGGGCGGGGAGCGGACGGGGGAGGAGTGGACGGGGCGAGGGGGGCGCGGGAGGAGGGGGCGGTGCCGTGCGGGGGCGGTGCGGTGCGGGGGCGCGGAGCGGTCAGACCCCCTCGACCTTGAACGGGTCGTGCTCGCTGAGCAGCTTCTCCAGCCGGGCCTGGTCCACCCGGGTGACCATCTCGTTCGACTCCTGCCGGTCCCGGATCACCTTCGCCAGCGTGAACGCGGAGGTGACGGTGTAGAGGAGTCCGATCCCCAGGAAGGCCCGGGTCCACCCGCCGACCGGCAGGTAGGCGATCCCGGCGGCGAGTGCGGTGCCCGACAGGGCGAAGGACAGGACGGACTGGATGTAGTACGCGGACGTGGTGCGGCTCTGCATCGGTGCGCTCATGGCGTCAGGATGCGGCCGTCGGATCGGACCGCACATGAGTATGGGTACTCAGATGGGGCCGTGCATGAGGGGCCGTTCGTTGACGTCCGATCATCTGTCCGCGGGCTGCTCCGAACGGATGGCTTGGAATCAGAGCCTCCTAGGATTAACGTTTGATAACGCAGCGCGGTTGTCAACGCCGTAACCAGACGGCACCGTGCGCCGTCGCCTAATCCCGACGACCGGCCCCCGGGCAGGTCAGGGAGCCGGGGAACCACGTTCCTTGGGGTGAATCGGCGGGGCTCCGGCCCGGCCGTAGGAGACCTTCCTGCTCCGAACCCGTCAGCTAACCCGGTAGGCGCGAAGGAAGGAAAGGAGCGCGCCTCCGTGGCGTCGACGCACACCCCGGCACACCCGGTCGGCCCCGCAGCCGGTACCCAGCTCCTCGACCACCCCGGCACGGACGGACCCGAGCCCTTCGGCCCGGACGACTTCGCCGCGGAGGCCGAGACCAACCGCCACCGGATGCCGCGTCAGACCCGCGGAGCCTCCCCGCTGCTCGGCGTCACCGCCGTGGCCGCCACCCTGGGCGCCACCGGCTTCGCCTCGGCGACCCCGGCCGCCGCCCCCGCCATCGAGGCCCCGGACGAGACCCCGCTCGCCCTCTCCGCGGACCCCGGCCTCGCGCTCGCCGCCCGCATCCAGAGCCAGGCCGACAGCCAGCGCACCGCCGCCGAGGAGACCGCCCGGCTCCAGGCCGCGCAGGAGGCCGAGGCCAAGGCCGCCGCCAAGGAGGCCGAGGCCAAGCGCGCCGCCGAGGAGGCCGAACGGGCCAAGGCCGCCGCGCTCGTCCTCCCCGTGGACGACTACCGGCTCTCCGCCCACTACGGACAGAGCGCCCGCTACTGGGCCAACCTGCACACCGGCCTGGACTTCGCCGCCGACACCGGCACCCCGGTCCACGCGCTCGGCCAGGGCACCATCACCTCGGCCGGCTGGGCCGGCTCGTACGGCTACCGGATCGTCGAGACCCTGCCCGACGGCACCGAGATCTGGTACTGCCACCTCTCCGCGATCACCAAGGGCTCCGGCAAGGTCGCCGCCGGCCAGCAGATCGGCAAGGTCGGCGCGACCGGCAACGTCACCGGCCCGCACCTGCACATGGAGGTCCGCCCCGGCGGCGGTGCCCCGGTCGACCCGGAGCCCTGGCTCCAGCAGCGCGGCCTCAACCCCTGACGCACCCGCGGAAGCCCCCGAGCCGGAGCCGCGGCACCGGCCCGGGGGCTTCCCGCGCGGCCACTCACTCCTCGGCGGGCAGCTGCGCCAGGTACGCCTCGATCTCCTCCGGGCCGGGCTCCGGCGCCAGCTCCGGGAACTCCGTCACCAGCAGCCGCGGCAGTCCCGGCACCGTCCACCCGCCGAGCAGGTCGAGCGCCGCGTCGACCGCCGCCTCCTCGAACCGCCCGAAGTCCCCGGCCAGTTCGTCCGGCATCGGCCGGCCCAGCGCGGTCAGCTCGGCCAGGTTGCGGTAGCTGCGCCGCATCAGGCCCTGCTCCAGCAGCCGCCGCGCGCCGTCCGTGGCCATGCCGACCGACAGCACCCGGCCCGGGCCCCAGCCCTGCTCGTCCGGCTCGTCCAGCCAGCCGGCCGGAGCCAGCGCCTCGAACGCGGCCAGCCGCTCCTCCTCCGGGAGCTCCCCGAAGCCGGCCAGCCAGTCCCGCACCGCCGCCCCGTCCGTCACGTCCACCCCGTACGCGTGCAGCAGCAGCGCGTACAGCCGGGGCCAGGTCACCAGGTCGGCGCGGCGCAGCAGCCCGGCCGCGACCTCGCCCTGCCACTCGGCCTCCGCGTGCAGCCGCTCCTGGCGCTTGGCGTTCAGCCGCCGGGCCGCCCGCTGGTGGTCGACCAGCAGCCGGACGGCGTCGCCGTAGGCGAGCGGGTCCTCCTCGGGCGCGGGTTGGACGTACAGGTGGAGGCGCTCGTACAGCAGGTGCTCCACCGCGCCGGAGGTCAGTTCGGGCCAGCCGTCGTGCATCCTGCCCTCGCCCAGCTCCAGCAGCGCCAGCACCGCGCGCAGCGGCCCCTCGGCCACCGGCGCGCGGCCCTGCTCGGCCGCCCAGGCGAGCAGGTCGGCGGCCTTGGTGCGCGGGGCGAGCCGCAGGTCTTCGTCGTTCATAGTCCGAACGGTAGCCGCCGGGCGGGGATAGGGTCGGCAGCCATGGTCCCCGTACGACTCACCGGCCCGCGACTGGCCGTCCGCGAGTACCACCACACCGAGGAGGACGTGGACGCGCTGCACGCGCTGTTCGGCGACCCGGAGGTCACCCGCCACCTGCCCTTCGGGCCGAGCGGCCGGGAGGACTGCGCCGACCAGATCGAGCTGTACCTGGAGGAGGCGATGGCCGAGGAGCGGGACACCTACCGGCTCGCCGTCACCAGGCTCGCCGACGCCGGGGAGCCGGACGACGCGACGCCGATCGGGCAGGCCTCGCTCACCCTCGAAGGACACCGCGCCGCCGGGATCGGGTGCGTGCTGGCCCGCGGCTGCTGGGGCCGCGGCTACGCCCGCGAGACCGTCGGCCTGCTCTGCGGCCTCGCCTTCGGCGCCCTGGACCTGCACCGGCTGACCGCCCGGGTCGCGGTGGCCAACGCGGCCTCCGTCCGGGTGCTCACCGGGCTGGGCTTCCGGCCGGAGGGGCGGCTGCGGCAGGACACGTTCAAGGACGGCACCTGGTCCGACTCGTACCTCTACTCGCTGCTCGCCGACGAGTGGCCCGGCCCGGCCGTCCCGGGGGAGGGGGGTTAACCCCACCCCGGATCCGCCAGGCCCCCGGATCCCCGCCGACCGGCCGGTCCACCAGACTGGACCTGTCAGCAGGACGAACGACCGACAGTACGAGGGGCCGGGGGCCGGGAGCATGAGCAGCAGCCGCAGCACGGAGGACCGGGAGTGGGACGTCCTGGGCGGTCACGGTGACGACCCGCGGCCCGGCCGGGCCCGCCGGACCGAGCGGCGGCCGGCGCTGTGGCGGACGCCGTTCTCGGGCTACTACTACCGCGAGGTCGGGTACGCGCTCAGCGGCCTGCCGGTGGCGATCGCCGGGTTCGCCGCCTCGATCGTCATGTTCTGCTTCGGCCTCGGCACCTTCGTCACCGTCCTCGGCCTGCCCGTGCTGGGCGCCCTGACCGGCCTCGCCCGCGGCTTCGGCCGGCTGGAGCGGGCCCGGGTGCGCAACATGCTGGCGCTGGACGTCCCCGGCCCGGCGCCGGTGCGCCGGGTCCGCCCGGGCAACTGGGGCGCGATCACCGCGCGGCTGGCGGACGGGGCAGGCTGGAAGGCCGTGCTGTACCAGGTGGTGATGTTCCCCTGGGCGATCTTCAGCTTCACGGTGACGCTGGTGTTCCTGGTGCTCGGCTGGGCCCTGACGCTGTACCCGCTGTACCACTGGATCTTCCGCGCCTACACCCCCTGGAACGGGTACCGGCTGTTCGACTTCGAGGACAGCGACGGCATCCGGCACGTGTACGAGATCCAGGCGCCCTGGCAGATCGCCGCGCTCTCGCTCCTCGGGGTGCTGCTGGTCTTCCTCACCACGCAGCTGGTCCGCGGGCTGACCAACGTCAACCGGGCCGCCGCCCAGGGGCTGCTCGGCCGCTGACCCGCAGCCCCGGCCGGCCCCGCCCGCGCCGCACACGGCCCCGCCCGCACCCCGCCGGCCCCGCCCGCGCCCCGGACGCCCTCCGGGTGCGGGCGGGGCCGCCGCGTGTTCGGATGGCCGGGTGCCCGCCGCCGGCATTCCCCCCGCTCTCCCGGACGTCCTGGTCACCTCCCGTCCGCTGGACGAGTACTGCGCCCTGTTCGGCCTCACCCGGGCCCGGCTCGCCGCCCTGCCCGGCCCACTGCTGGACTGCCCCGGCGGCGCGGCCGGCCTGGCCGCCGAGGCGCGCGAGCTGGGCTGCCGGGTGATCGCCGCCGACCCGGTGTACGCGCTGCCGCCGCCCGCGGTCGCGGACCGCGCCCTGGAAGCCCGCGCGGCGATGGCCGCCGCGATGGCGGCCCGCCCCCAGCTCTACCCCTCGCCCCGCCCGTACCGGCCCGAGCGGTACCTGCGCAGCTGGGACCGCGCCCGGCGGCTGTACACCGCGGACTCGGCCGCCCACCCGCAGCGCTACGTGGCCGCCGCACTGCCCCGGCTGCCCTTCGCGGACGGCGCGTTCGCCCTCACCCTGAGCGGGTACCTGATCTTCGCCTACCCCGAACTCTTCGGTCAGGAGCGCCAGTTGGCGGCGCTGACCGAGCTGGTCCGGGTCACCTCGCCGGACGGCGAGGTCCTGGTCCAGCCACTGAACGACGGGCAGGGCCGCCGCTGCGGCCACCTCGGCCCGCTGCGGCGGGCGCTCGGCGAGCGCCGGATCGCCAGCGAGATCCGCCGCTGCCCCGGGCCGGTGGACGGCCGGACCCGGCGGGTCCTGGTGCTGCGGTCCGCCGACCGCGGGCGCCGGGCCGCTCGGTGACCGGCCCGGCGTGTGGCGCGACGTGCGGCGCGGTGTGTGGCAGTCCGGGCGGCTCGGGCGTCGGGTCCGCGGGCGATTATGTAATGGTCACTGCTCCGGTTGACCCCTATACTCACCCGCATGATCGAGACGACCATCCGGCGGGCCGGCGCGGCCGACGCCGACCGGCTCACCGCACTCATCCAGGCCTCCTCCACCTACCACGGGGCGTACTTCGCGATGATCGACGGGTACCGGGTGACACCCGACTACGTCGCCCGGCACGAGGTGTGGATGGCCGTGGACACCGAGGGCGACCGCCTGCTGGGCTTCTACGGGATGATCCGCGAACCCGCCGAGCTGGACCTGATGTTCGTCGCCGACGAGGCGCAAGGACTGGGGATCGGCCGCCGGCTGATCGCCGACATGCTCGACCGCGCGCGCGAGGCCGGGATCGAGGGCGTCAAGGTGGTCTCCCACCCGCCGGCCGAGCGCTTCTACCTGGCGGTGGGCGCCGAACGCGTCGGCACCTTCCCCGCGCACGGGAACATCACCTGGGACCGCCCCGAACTGCTCTTCACTCCTTAGGAGTTCACCTCGGCACCGGGCGAAGCCGGCTGCCCCGGCGAGGCCGGTCGGCCCGGCGGGCTCGGCTGGGCCGGTACCACCGGTGCGGTCCGCGGTACGGCCGGGTCCGGCACGAGGGGCACCACCGGGAGCCGGGAGAGGATCTTCTCCGCCAGCCAGCTGCGGTCCGACCCGTACGGGATGCCCCGCGGGTCGGCCAGCTGTGCCGCCACCGCGTCCCGCAGCCGCTGCTCCCCGGCGGCGGGCAGCCGGGACAGCAGCCCCCGGGCGGCCAGCAGCGCGTGGTACTGCTCGAAGCCCGAGTGCGGGTGCTCGATCGCGTCCAGCACGCTCGACAGGTCCGCCAGCGCCGGGTCGCCCTGCATCAGCGCGAGCGCCTGGATCCGCCGGCCCTCGGAGCCGTCCGCGAAGAGGTCCCGCACCTGGTCCGCGGTGAGCGCCGAGCGCCGCGCGGTCGAGCGGACCTCGGCCACCACGCCCTCCGGCCCGGCCGGCGCACCGGAGGAGGGCGGCAGCTGGCCGGCCAGGGCGGCCGGGCGCTGCGCGCTGCCGCCCAGCAGTCCGAGCTGCTGCATCGCGCGGACCCGCAGGTCGTCCGCGCCCACCTTGTCGCCGTGCCGGTCGCGGTCCTGCCCGGCGAGGAAGAGGTCCAGCGCCTGGTCGGTCTCGGTCAGCGCCTGCGGCAGCGCCAGCCTGGTCACCAGCCAGCCGGCCAGGAAGCCGAAGACCAGGAAGTACAGCACCAGCGCCGCCGCGAACGGCGCCACGCCCTCGCCCCCGCCGAGCGCGGGCGCCAGTGCCGCGCCGAGGTCGTGCATCCGCTCGCCGAGCGAGCCGAGCTGGGTCAGCCCGACACCCAGCAGCACCTTGGTCAGCCAGTCCGAGACCTGCTCCAGATTGGTGTTCGGGGCGTAGGAGCCCTGCGGCTCTCCGGCGCCGGCGCCGCCGCGCACCCGGGGCACCCCGAACAGGAAGCCCAGCGCGCCGCCGAGCACCACCGAGGCCCCGACCACCACCAGCCCGCCGCCGAGCGCCTGCCAGGCGTGCTCTCGGCCGAGCGAGAACAGCAGCAGTCCGACCAGCCCCGTGCCGGCCAGCACCCCGGTGGCGCCCCACTGCGCCCTCCGCGGCGCCGCCCCGGCGTTCAGCCGCCGTGCCTTCGCCATCGCCCACCCCCTGTGTCCGCGCCGCTCCGCTCCGGAGTCCGCGCCGACTCTAGCGTCGCGGCCCCGCCGCGGAAACGCGGACGGCCCGCAGGCTGCTCCTCCGCGCCGGCCCGTGCACTGGCCAGGCGCCGAGGCACCGGGGATGTTCCGGTGGGCCTGCGGGCCGGGTGACTGCTGTGGATTTCGCCTGCCGGAGGCCTGGGGCCTCACCCTGCGCAGGCAGGGGCGGCTCTAGCGAGCAGCCACCTCACGCATCCTGATGGAACTCAATTCAGGATCACCTCCCTTCAGTGTGCTGCCAGCCTAGGCAGCCCCCGGCGGGAGGGCAACGGATTATTTCGCGGTGCCCGCGTCCGCCGTTCAGCCGGTCTTGAGCTGGTCCTTGAACTTGGTGAAGTCGACCGTGTTGTCGGCGGCCGGGGGCTGGACGGTCAGCGGCTTGTCGAACTCGCTGAAGTCGATCTTGCCGTTGCCGTCCTTGGCGCCGGTGTGCTCGATCCGCACCGGGTACGGCTTGCCCTCGGTGGCGATCTGGAGGGTCGAGACCTCGCCCTTGGAGTCGGTGGTCTTCAGGCTGAAGGTCTTCACGCCGTTGACATTGCCGGCGGAGCCCTTCTCGACCTTGTCGCTGCTCTTGCCCTCGGCGATCTTCTGGCCGAAGTCGGCCAGGTTGCAGACCTTGGTGAGGGAGCCCATCGACGGGTCGCTCTCGAAGCCGGTCAGGTAGCGGCCCTTGAACAGCTCGGCGGCCTTGGCGCCGTCCGGGCCGCCCACGTTGGTCCAGAAGTCCTTGTCCGGCTTGACGTACGAGGTCTTGCCGTCGCTGATGATCTCGAACTTGCCCAGGCCCGGCATCCCCATGGTGCCGGTGCACTGGCTCTTGTTGTCCATCGACAGGTTCATCTCCATCGCACCGTTGCCGGTGTCGACGGTGCCGGCCAGCTTGAGGGAGGTCGCGGAGGCCAGGGCGTCCTTGGCCTGCTTCTGGATCTCCTGGGCGCTGAGCTTGTCGGTGTCGAGCTTCTGCGCGGAGCCCGCCTTGGCGTCGCCGGCCTTCCCGTCGCTCTTGGTGTCGCCGCACGCGGCGGTGCCGGCGGCCAGGACGAGACATATCGCGGCGGTGCTGACCAGTCGCTTCGACAGCATGTGGTGCTTCCTGTCCGGGGTGGCACGAGCGGCCCGAGCACCCCCAATCGGATGAATTTTTCCTCAGTATGGTTCAGGGTCCTGACAGGGGATCATCAGACAGGCCGCTGTTACAGCTTCGTGGCAGGACCGTGCCCCGCCGGAGCCCGGACACGCGAAAGGCCCGGAGGAAGAATCCTCCGGGCCTTTCGGCTACTGAGTAGCGGGGACAGGATTTGAACCTGCGACCTCTGGGTTATGAGCCCAGCGAGCTACCGAGCTGCTCCACCCCGCGTCGGTGAACACAACAATACGGGGAAGTCGCCGAGATGGGAAATCGCCTCCTCAGGGCACCCCGGCCACCCGCCGCCGACGGGGCGCCGCGTGCCGGGCCGTACGGCACCTCGCCCAGGCCGCGAAGCAGACCAGGGCGGTGAAGCAGGGCACCATCAGTGCCCCGTACACCACCAGGAAGCCGTCCGTGCCGAGGTCGGCGGCGGCGTTCCAGGTGCCGTGCAGCACCATCGCCAGCAGCAGCCCGGCCGGCACCGCCAGCCGGGCCAGCCAGCGCCGCGAGGTGGTGAGGGCGACGGCCAGGCCGATCCCGGTGAGCGCGGTGAACAGCGGGTGGGCGAAGGGCGAGAGCAGGGCGCGCAGCACGAAGGTCTGCACGGTGCTGTCGAAGTCGCGCAGGCTGGGAGGGTCGCCGAGGCCGATGCTGTCCAGCCGCTGCCGCTGGTCGCTGCTGAAGGCCCGGCCCAGGTAGAGGGCGTTCTCGGTGAACGCGAAGCCGCAGGCGGTGATCCCGCCGAGCACCATTCCGGCGGCCAGGGTGCGCGGCCGGGAGCGGTGGTGCGGCGCGCCGGAGGGCGGGGCCGGGCGCAGGTAGGGCAGCGGCCGCAGGTACGGGCGCAGCCGCCGGCGGCCGCCGGCGTGCGGCCCGGCCGGGCGGTGCGGGTGCGGGTGGGAGTGCGGGCTCCGGGGCGCGGCGGACCGGTGCAGCAGCGGCGCGCAGGGGCGCCCGGTGCGGCGGCCGTGGCAGCGCAGCCGCTGGCCGAGGGGGAGCAGGAGCACCAGCAGGGCGGTGGCCTTGGCGGTCTCCTCGATCACCGGGGTGGCGATCCCGGCCCCGAGCAGCTCGCCGAACGGGCCCCGGTGCCGGGTCAGGTAGTTCGCCGTCCAGTTGTTGGCCAGGATCGCGACGGTGGTGGCCGCGCAGGCGCCCCAGCCGAGGCAGAACACGGTGTGCCGCAACGGCACCCGGGCGGTGAGGTTGAGCCAGGCCAGGCCGCCGAGCACGAACGGCAGCGGCACCATCGCCAGGCCCAGGCCGACCAGCAGCCCGACGGTGCCGGTCTGCCGTTGGACCAGGTGCAGGATCAGCACCCCGCAGCCGATCAGGGTCAGCACGGCGGTCGCGGTGACGGAGGAGAGCGCCACCGAGCGGCTGCGTCCCGGCGGGGCACCGGCGGCGGGTGTCCCGGGGGCCGGCGCACCCGCGGCGGGCGGTTCGGCGGCGGGGGCACCGGGAGGAGCGGCAGCGGAGGTGCCGGGGCCGGGGGCCGGGGGCCCGGCCGGGACCGGCGCGGCGCCCGGCCGGGGCAGGAAGCGGCGGGCCCGGCGCCTCCGGGGCCCCGGGATGGTCCGGGTGCCACCGGTGCTCGGGACCGTCTCCGGTACGTCGGCGGCGGCTCGGACCGTCGTCCGGCCGTTCGTCCGGAACCCGCCGCCGGACGGGCTGCCCATGCGGCACAGGGTAGGCCAAGGCGGTGGTCCGCCGGGAGGACCCGCGGCGAACCGGCCGGTTCCGGCCCAGCCTCAACGGCCGCCCCGCCAACGGCCGTTCGAACGGCGCCGGTCGATCAGCGGCGGCGGAACAGCAGGTCGTGGACGACGTGGCCCTTGGCGATCCCGGCCCGTTCGAACTTGGTCACCGGACGCCAGTCCGGCCGCGGGGCGTAGCCGGGAACGCTGCCGTCCGGGTGGTCCGCGGGTTCCAGCCAACCGGTCCCGTCACCCTCCGGGTGGAGGTTCTCCAGCTCCGGCGAGGCGGACAGCACCTCCAGCATCTGCTCCGCGTACGGCTCCCAGTCGGTGGCGCAGTGCACCAGGGCGCCGGGGGCGAGCCGGGGCAGCACCAGGTCGAGGAAGGCGGGCTGGACCAGCCGGCGCTTGTGGTGCTTCGGCTTGGGCCACGGGTCGGCGAAGTAGACCCGCAGACCGGCCAGTGAGGCGTCCGGGAGCATGTCGCGCAGCAGGATCACCGCGTCGCCGGCGGCCGTGCGGACGTTGCGGGAGCCGTCGCGCTCCAGCAGCCCGAGCAGGTTGCCGTGGCCGGGGGTGTGGACGTCGGCGGCGAGGATGCCCGTCGTGGGGTCGGCGGCGGCCATCGCGGCGGTGGTCTCGCCCATGCCGAAGCCGATCTCCAGGGTCACCGGCAGGCCGTCGAACAGCTCCGGCAGGTCCAGCGGGGTGCCGTCGATGGGGATGCCGTACGTCTCCCAGCTCCGGTCCAGGGCACTCGCCTGGGCGTTGGTCATCCGGCCCCGGCGCGGCTGGAAGCTGCGGATGCGACGCTCGCGGTGCTGGGCCTCGGTGGCCTTGTGCGGGTACATCGGCGCGGGGTAGGCGGCCGGCGCGGCGGACAGCCGGGCGGACGGCGAGGGCTGGGGGATCGGGGCGGTGGCAGTCACAATCACCCGAGTCTACGGGGCTGTCGGGGCTCCGCGGCGGGGCCTGTGACCGGGCTCATCCGGGCTCGTCGGGGCGCCGTTGGCGCCGGCTCCTCCGGACCCGCCCGCCGACGGCGCCCGGTCCGTTCCCGCCCGACCGGTGCCCGGTCCGTTCCCGCCCGACCGGTGCCCGGCGGGCACACCTGCCGGGGAACGGGGAAGGAGCCGCACCCCCGTGACGGCTCCTTCCCCCTTCTCCCGGTGCTCCGCTACTCCTCCCAGGGCCAGCGGGCGTTCGCCCCGGCCTCCAGGAGGGGGACCAGTCGGAAGGCCGCGTCGCTCAGGCCGCCGAAGGTGTGCCGGTGGGAGCCGCCGCTGGGGCCGTGGGCCGGGGCGTAGCCGGCCAGGTTCCAGGTGTAGACGGGCACGTGGGCCGGGACGGCGGCGAGCGGGTCGCGGCCCCAGCGGCTCGGTCCGGTCTGTTCGTCGGTGACGATCACCACCCGGTCGTGGCCGCGGTAGTGGGTGCGGACGGCGTCGGCGGTGTTGGTGCCGCCGAGGTCGGAGAAACGTTCCAGCACCCGCAGCACCGCCTCGCCCCGGCCGACCTCGACCACCCGGCTGGTGGAGCCGAACTCGACCAGGTCCGCCTCGGCGGCCCGGATCTTCAGCGCGGTGCCGAAGATCGCCGCCGAGTCCGCCCGGTTGAGCTCGGTCGGCCCGCCGGAGCGGTCGAACATCGAACCGGACCGGTCCACCAGGACCAGCGTCCGGCCGGGCAGGCCGGGCACGTTCGCCAGCGAGTGGCCGAGCGCGGTCTCCAGCGCCTGCCCCCAGCGCAGCGAGGGCACGTTGCGGTACGCGGCCAGGTAGCGGAACGGGAACTGCCGCGAGCGCCGCACCTCGCCCTGGTCGGAGATCCGCCGGGCGACCTCGGCCGCGACGGCGTCCGAGACCCCGGCCCGGTCGAAGTTGCGCAGGTTCCGCACCAGCGCCATCGGCCCCATCGACGGAATGACCGCCTCCCAGACCGCCGCGTCCAGCGGCCCCTGCAGCCAGCCCGCCAGCGCCTCCCAGGTCAGCCCGGCGGCGGCCAGCCGCTCGGCGCCGCCCTCGGCGGTCACCGCCGCCCGGCGCTCCTCGACGGGCAGCGCCAGCAGCGCGCGGTTGGCGGTCAGCATCCGGTCGGTGGCCGGCGGCACGGCCTCCTCCGGCCGGTGCCGGCGGTCCAGCGCGTACGCGAAGAGCGCGCCCTGCCACTCCTTCTCCGGAGCCGGCGAGGGGTGGGTCAGCTCGATCACGTCGCCGAAGCGGTAGCCCTTGCCCGCGGTGTCGTACTTGAGCAGCGAGCGGGCGTCGTACAGGTGCCGGACGGCGTCCGCGACGCCGCGCTTGAGCGGCTTGGGCAGGGCCCGGCCGTAACGCGAGGTCCAGTAGGCGAGCAGTTCGCCGGGCTCGTCGGGGCGCCGCAGCACCGCGGCGACGGCCTGCCGGGAGTGGCCGTGGGCGCCCGCGTCCAGCCGGGCGCGGGTGAACTCGGCGGCGCCGACCAGGGCGGCGGTGCGCATCTGGGCGCCGTGGCGCAGCCAGCGCAGCAGTCCGAGGGTCCACTCCGGCTCGGCGACGGCGAGTTCGCGCACCAGCTCGGTGTAACGGTCGTCGCGCTCGCCGGCGCCCTCGTGGAAGGTGTCCCGGCCGACCATGTTGGCCACCGCGAGCAGGAAGAGCTCGGACTTGCGGTCCCGGACGAATCCGGTGCCGCCGTTGTGGTTGACGGTGCGCCGGCCGGTGGTGGCCACCGGCGAGCTCGGACTCGCCTTGGCCTTGCGGAAGTTGAACCTGGACATGCGGAAGCCCCCCTCGGCCTGCTGGTGTCAGTGGGAGGGAGGCATGCCGCGGCCGGGGTGCCCGAGGTCGTGCCGGCCGCGGGGCGGCCGGCATCGGCGGGGGTGTATGCCTTGTGCTCTACCCGATTGAGCCAGCGGCCGCGTACGGCACGCCCGGGACTCGAACCCGGAACCGCAAGATCCGAAGTAACCCCCGCCTGCGCACCGGGCACTCCGGAACGCGGTGCCTCCCGAGATCGATCGATTCGGCTGCGGTACAGGTGCTTCACAGCGCCCCGCCGGGGGCACTCCACAGAAGGAACCGCCGCCGTCGCACCGGGGGGTGCGGACGAACTATTCACGTGTGGGTGTCCAGAGATCGAAGGCGGCTGAGGTGACATAGCTGCTCTGCCGACTGAGCTACACCGGCACGGAGTACCGGTGGCGGGACTCGAACCCGCGACACGCCCATTAAGAGTGGAAGTAACCTCTGCCTGCGCACCTGGACGGGAGAAACCCTGCCAGGCCCCTCCCGCCACCGCACTCCATTTTCCGGCGGTCGCCGCGTCACCGTCCCGTCCGCTCGTCCCGGGGCGGCGCTCACGCCGGGGCGACGGCGCTCACGCCGGGGCGACGATCACCGCCCGCGCCCGCTCGGTCAACTCCCGTACCCGGCGTTCACCCTGGAAGGGCTCCAGCCGCCGCAGCATCTCCACCACGTACTCCCGGCTGCGCTGCGAGGAGATCCGGCCGGCCACCTCGACGGCGCGTTCGCCGGCGGCGACCGCGGCGTCCAGGTTGCCCGCCTCGGCCTCGGCCATCGCCGAGACCACCAGCCGCAGGCCGTGCGAGCGGACGAAGCCCTCGGTGGGCGTGGCCAGCGCCTCGCGGGTGAACTGCCGGACCTTGGAGGGCACTCCGAGGTCGCGGAAGCACTCGGCGGCGTCGGCGGCGAGCCGGTCGTAGGCGTAGAAGTCGATCCACGCCGGATCGGGATCCCCGGCGCGCGCCCGTTCGAGTGCGCTCTCCGCTGCGCCGAGCGCCGTCGCACAGGCCGCCGCGTTCCGGGCCTTGGCCTGGGCCCGGGCCTCCACGAGGTGGAAGAAGCTCATGGTGCGGGCGGTGGCCAGGCCCCGGTTGCGCTCCAGCGCGGCCTGGGCGAGGTCGACGGCCTCCTCGGCGAAGCCCCGGTAGCCTGCCTGGAGGCTCATCGAGGCCAGTACGTAGCCGCCGAGCGGGACGTCGGCGGCGGCCCGGGCGAGCCGCAGCGCCTGGATGTAGTAGCGCTGGGCGGCCTCGTGCTGGCCGGTGTCGAAGGCCATCCAGCCGGCGAGCCTGGTGAGTTCGGCGGTCGCGCCGAACAGCGCCCGGCCGACCGCGTCGCTGTACGAGGCGAGCAGCAGCGGTGCCGCCTCCACCCGCAGGCACTCCGGCACCATCGACGAACGCCAGTCCCCGCCACCGTACTTGGAGTCCCAGCGGCGGGCCTCCTGGGCGGCCTCGCGGAGCTTGGCGGCGTCCGAGTGGCCGACCCGGTAGGAGGAGGTGTCGGTGGGGGAGCGCGGCACCTCGCGGGCCACCGAGCCGTCCGCCGGGGTGATCAGCCAGCGGGAGACGGGCGTCGCGTAGGCGGCGACCGAGAAGGTGCCGGCCAGGCTGTCGCTCCAGCGGCCGCCGCCGGGGCCCCGGCGCAGGTCGAGGTCGACCCGCCAGAGGTCGGTCGCGGAGCGGACCGCGTCGGCGACCTCGCGCGGGAAGGCCAGGCCGAGTTCGGGCGCCGGGTCGGTGTCGCCCAGGCCGATCTCCTCCAGCGGGACGGGCCGGCCCAGCTTGCCGCCGATCGCGGTGGCGATCAGGTGCGGGACGGGCCCCTGCGGCACCATGCCCTTGCTGACCCAGCGGGCCACCGAGGTCTTGTCGTACCGCAGGGTCAGCCCGCGTTGGGCGCCGAGGTCGTTGACCCGGCGGGCCAGTCCGGCGTTGCTGATCTGGGCGAGGGTCAGGAGCGTGCCGAGCCGTTCGTTCGGTCCACGTGGGCTGACGGTCATGGTGGCGGCGGCACCTCCTGCGGCCTTGTGCGCGGGGCCCGGGCGGCACCGGGCCGTAGCTGCTGTACCTAGCGTAGTCGGACGCGTTCCGACGGTTAAGAGGTCGCATTCCGGATGGCGGGATCGTGCACTCGGCGGTGGAGCACGGGAGTTGGTCCGGACCACTCGGATCCGGCCGACCGTGCCGCGCGCCGGAGCGTCGTGCTCCGGTCCCGTGTTCGCGTGCGCCCGGCCGTGCCCCCTGGCCCGACCGGCTGGTCGGCGATTCGCTGGTGGTCGTGGGTCGGCCTGCCGTCGAGGACCCGGCGGGCCGGGGACGCCGCCGCCTCAATCCCCGCGGGGCGGTGGTGAAGTCCGGGAGGGCATGCGGATGCCCTCCCGGGCTGGGCGACGCCTTTCGGCCATCTCGCGATGCCCATGTCAAGGGCGTTTCGCCTGCGGTCCGGGCCGGGGAGGGGGAGGCCCGGCCCGCGTCCCCCGTGGAGCGCCGGGCGGAACCAACCACCTTCCCGCACACGGAACTTGTTCACGGGCAGGTCTCGTCCGCCGGAGCGGCGACCGACCCGGAGCGGGGCGGGCGCGGGGGCGCGGACACCCGCCGACCGGCCCGCGCGGCCGCGGCCGCGATCGAACGGCCGGACCGAACGGAGCCGGAACCCGAAACTCCGACCACGACGACGCCCCGCGGTGGCACGATGTCTCCTGACGGCGCGCCGAGCTGCGGGGGCACGCCGGGACGCGCGCGGGCCGCCACGGCACACCACCCGGCCGCCCGGCGGGCGGCGAGCGCGCCGCACGGATGCAGGTCCTCGTCCGGTGGAGGCGCGATGCGGTGGCTGACGGGCTGGTGCACGGGCGCGCCGAGCGCGGGCGCCCCGGCACGCGAGGCGCTCCGCGGGGTCGAGCCGATCGCCGCGCGCCCGCTCTGGGCCGGGCCCGATCCGCTCTGGGCCGTGGGTGACTGGCGCCCGGGGGAGATCCGCCTGGTCACCCTCCGCCCCGGCGCCCCCGCCGTGGTCAGCACCGGCCCCACCGCCCCCGACCAGGTCGAGGACACCCCCGCCACCTCCCGGCTCGCCGTCCTCGGCCACTGCGGCGCCACCGACGCCGAGCTCGCCGCCGGCCTCGCCGCCGCCCGCGGCGGCGCCGTCCGCCACCTGACCGCCTGGCCCGGCAGCTACACCGTCGTGCTGCGCTCCGGCACCCGGTCCACCCTGCTGCTCACCGACCTCGCCGGGGCCCGGCCCGTCTTCCACACCCCGTGGGCCGGCGGCACCGCCTACGCCACCGCCGCGCTGCCGCTCGCCGACCTGGTCGGCGCCGCGCTGGACACCGGCCACCTCGCCGCCCGGCTCGCCTGCCCCGAGTCCCCCGAGGCGCTCGGCGACGGCACCCCATACCAGGGCGTCCAGCGGGTGCCGCCCGGCCACGTGCTCGGCGTCCGGGGCGGCCGCCCGTACCTGTCCGGCTACGACGACCCGGCAGGCGCCGAGCAGCCGCGCGACGAGGCGCCCGCCGTCCGCGAACTCACCCGCGCCCTGCTGGAGTCCGTCCGCTCCCGGGTCCGCACCACCGCCCCGGCTCCCGACCGGGCCGGGCGGGCCCGGCTCGGCGTCGACCTGTCGTACGGGACGGCCTCCGCGACCGTCGCCCTGCTCGCCGCCGCCGTCCCGCTGCCTCCGGTGCCCGCGCCCACCGCGCCCACCGCGTCCACCGCGTCCGGCGGCTCCACCGCCGCGGCCGCCGTCGCGGCCAGGAGCGGCGCGGTCAAGGGCTCGTGGGCCCGCGCCGCCGCCCGGGGGCCGGCCGCCCCCGAGCAGGTGGCCGCCGTCACGCTCGGGGAGACCGAGCCCCCGGCCTGCCTCGCCCTCGCCCCCGACACCCCGCGGCTGCGGCACACCGTGCTCGACCCCGGCCCGGACACCCTCCCGTACGCCGGGCCGGGCGCCGACCCGCAGGCCGGCCGGCTGACCGACGAGCCCGGGCCCGAACTCGTCGCCGCCGCAAGGGCCGAGGCCCGCTTCGGCGCCGGCGGCACCGACCACCTCACCGGCTACGGCGCCCGTCAGGTGCTGGACGGGCACCCGGCCCGGCTGGCCGACCTCATCCGGGCCGGCCGGCCGCGCGAACTCCTGCCCCCGGTCGTCGCGCTGGCCGGCGCCGACCGGGCGGCCGCGGGCGTCCTGACCGGCACGCTGCGCACCCCGCTCACCGTGCTCAGGGCGGCCCACCGGCTCTCCCGGGTCCGCTACGCCGAGGCGCTGGACGAGGCGGCGGCCAAGCTGACCGCCCGCCACGTCCCGGACGGCGCGGGTACGGCGGGGGCCCGCTCGGCCGTCGACCTCGCCTGGTGCGTGCCCGGCCCGGCCGCCCGCTGGCTCTCCGACGAAGCGCTCTCCGCGGTCGCGCTGCGGCTCCGTCTGGCCGCGCGCAGACCGGCGCCCGAGGAGCACCCCGGCGCGCACCGCGCCCGGCACGCCCTCTACCGGCTGGCGCACTCCTTCCGCACGATCGTGCAGGCCGCCGAACAGCCCGGCCAGCGGCTGCACGCGCCCTTCCTCGACAACCAGGTGGTGCGCGCCGCCCGGCTGCTGCCCGACGACGTCCGCCTCCAGCCCGGCGCCCGGCACGCCCTCCTGCACGCCGTCCTCACCGGCGCGGGCCGCACCGACCTGCCCTCCGACTGGGGCCGGGGGCCCCGTCCCGACCGCACCGCCCCCGCCCGCGCCGGCCTGCGCCTCGCCGCCGACGGCCTCGCCGAGCTCTTCGACTCCCCGCTGCTCGCCGAAGCCGGCCTCATCGACCTTCGCGCCGTCCGCGCCGGTCTGGCCCGCTCCGCCGACCCCGGGAGCCCGCTCCCGCCCTCCGACCTCGCCGGCCTCGCCGACCTCGTCTCCACCGAACTCTGGCTCCGCCGCGTCCGCGCCCGCCGCCACGGTGCCTGCTGGACCGGCCTGCCCAGCCCCCGCCAACCCGCCCTCACCTCCTGAGCCCCCGCCGCCGCGGCACCCGCCTCCTGCGGCGCGGTTGCCGGGCGCCGGTCGGCGGGGCGGTGATGATGGCGGGGATGTGGATCCGGGATGTGGATCCGGGGTGAGGAGGAGGCACGGTGACCGGTGGGAGCGCGGGGCGGGAGGTGCCGGTCGTGCTGTCGGTGCTCGGGCGTCCGCCGGCGGGGCGTCCGCCGGGGGTGCTGGCGGCCTGCGACGGGTCGGACGGGTCGCTGTGGGCGCTGGACCGGGCGATGACGGAGGCCGAGCTGTTCGACCTGCCGCTGTACGTGCTCGCCGTGGTCAACCCGGCGCCGGCCGGCTACCCGCCGGGGATGGCGGAGCTGGTGCAGGAGAGCGTGGAGACGCTGGTCGAGAGCATGGCGGACGGGCTGCGCCGCTCGGTGGCGGCGGTGCAGCGCCAGCGGCCGGCGCCGTACGCGGGGGAGCTGTCGCTGCACGTGGTGCTGGGCAACGCGATCGAGGTGCTGCTGGAGGCGGCGCCCCGGCAGCACACGCTGGTGATCGGCACCCGGGGCAACGGCGGGTTCTCCCGGCTGCTGATGGGTTCGGTGAGCTCGGCGGTCGTGCACCACGCGGCCTGCCCGGTGCTGGTGGTCCCGGCGCCGCCCGCGGTCTGAGCGGCGGGACGGGTGCCCGCGGGGTGCCGGGAATGTACCGAGATGGTTCACCGTTCACCCATCTCGTACCCATCTGACGAGACGCCCCCTGGAGCCCCCCGCATGAAGGTCGAGATCTGGAGCGACATCGCCTGCCCCTGGTGCTACATCGGAAAGCGCCGGTTCGAGCAGGCGCTGGCGGACTTCCCGGGCAAGGAGCGGGTCGAGGTCGTCTACCGCCCCTACCAGCTGGTCCCGGACGCCCCCGCCACCGCGAGCCCGCACCGCGCCTGGCTGGCCGAGCGCTACGGCCCGCAGTCGGTGGCGATGGACGCCCGGGTGGCCGAGCTGGGCCTCGCCGAGGGCATCACGTACGACTTCGACGCCGCCCTGCACGCCAACACCTTCCTGGGCCACCGGCTGCTGCACCTCGCCGAGGCCGAGTACGGCCCGGCCGTCCAGGGACGGCTGAAGGAGGCGCTGCTGAAGGCGCACTTCACCGACGGCGTCGACGTCGGCGACCGCGCCGCCCTGACCGACGTCGCCGTGTCGGCCGGGCTGGAGCGGGCCCGGGTGACCGCCTACCTGGCGGGCGACGAGGGCACCGCCGAGGTCGAGGCCCAGCTGGCCGAGGGCCGCGAGCTGGGCATCAGCGCCGTGCCGACCTTCGTCTTCGAGGGCAAGTGGGCCGTCCAGGGCGGCCAGGACGCCGCGACCTTCCGCAAGGTGCTGGAGCAGGTCGCCACCGAGATCGGCGAGCGCCGCCCCGCCCCGGTGCAGGTCGCCCCGGCCGGGGAGGCCTGCGCGGACGGCTCCTGCGCCATCTGACGCGGACCGCTGATCGGCCGGGCGCCCGACGCGGCGCACGGCCGTGCGGACCGGAGGCCCGCTCCGGGGATCCTGGAGCGGGCCTCCGTCATGACCGCCCGGAGCGCGCCCGCGTCACGGGCACCGACCGCGTCATGGGCACCGACCCGGGTCACGGGCACCGACCGCGTCACGAGCAGCGGAAGCGGGCCTGCGCCCAGTCCGCGACGTTCAGCGCCGACCAGATCCCGTTCACCGGTGTGACCATCAGCTTGACCGACTTCTGCCCCGCCAGCGGGACGTGCACCGGCACCGGGTCGTCGCCGACGGCCAGCGGGCCGGAGCGCCACAGGGTGGCGCCGTCCCCGCCCTCGACGGAGAAGACGACCCCGCCGGGCGAGAGCGTGGCGTCGTCCACCCCGGCCACCGCGTCGAAGGAGGTGCAGCTGCGGTTGAGGTCGATCACGGTGCCCGCCGGGGCGTGCACGGTGATCACGTGCGGGTGGTAGTCGCCGCCGATCCAGCCGCCGTCGCGCTGCCAGAACTTGTCGCTGCCCTTCTGCCGGATGCTCGGCTCGGGCGGCGGCACCCGGTTGTTGCCGGGCTTGAGCACCGGCAGCGAGTTGCCCCAGAAGTCGCTGAGCACCGGTGGTGTCGGCTTGGTGACGGTCGGGGTCGGCACCGGCGGAAGGGTGGGCGTCGGGACGACCGGCACGTCCGGCGTCGGCAGCGGCGGGAGGGTCGGCACGGTCACGACCGGTGGAGTGACGACCGGCTTCGGTGCCTTGGACGTGCTGGGCCCGGGCGTGGTGGGCTCCGGCGCCAGGGTGCCGGCGGGCTCCGGAGCCGGCGTGGACCTGGCGGCCGGCTTGGCCTCGGAGCTCGCCGGGGGCGCCCCCGGGGCCGGAGCGGCGGCGCTGGGGGCCGGGGCCGGGGCCGCGGGGGGTACGGCCGCGGGAGACGGCGCCGCCGGGGAGGCGGCGACCGGGACGCTGGAGGCCGGGGGAGCGGCCGCCGGGGGCTTCGGCTCGGGCGAGCCGGTGAGCGCGTACGCGGCGACGGCGGCCGCGGCCACCGCGATGGCGGCGGCGATCCCGGCCTTGGCGGCGGTGCCCAGGCCCTCGCCGGCCGCTCCGGCGGCGGCACCGCCCCCGCCGGAGGCCGCACCGGCCGAGCCCGCTGCGGCCGTACCGGCGGCGGCCCCCGAGGACCCGGAGACCGCGGCGGCCGACCCGGCCGCAGCCGCACCCCCGACGGCGGCGGCACCGCCCACGGCGGCCGCGGCGGCGCTGAACCCGCCGACGCCGATCCAGACGAGCACACCGCCGGGCAGCAGGGCGCGCAGCCCGGTGTTGATCTCGGTCAGTTCCAGGCAGGCGGCCGTGCAGCGGTCGCACTCCTTGAGGTGCCGGCCCACCTCGGCCGAGGCCCGCTTGCGCAGCGAGCCGCGCGCGTACGCCCCGAGCCGGTTGGCGTACGCCTCGCACCCGCTGTCCTGGCTGCCCGAGACGTGCGCCTGGAGGAAGGCGGCGGCGAGCCGGTCGCGGGCCCGGTGGGCCTGCACGGCGGTGGCGTTGGCGGTCTTGCCGAGCATCACCGCGACGGTCTTCGGGGACTCCCGTTCGACCTCGGTGTGCCAGAGCACCATCCGGTCGTCCTCGGGCAGTTCGGCGTAGGCCTGCATGACCATCCGCTGGTCGGCCATCGCCATCGCCCAGGCGTCGGCACCCGGGTCGGCGAGGTCGACGTCGACCACGGCGGCCGAGGTCTGCGCGAACACGGCGAAGTCGTCGACGAGTTGCTCGCGCCGTTCGCTGCGGTGCCAGGCGGCGGCCACGTTGCGCACGGCGGTCAGCAGGTACGCGCGGACGGCGAACTCGGGGCCCTTGCCC
The DNA here is from genome assembly GCF_053594915.1 of Kitasatospora sp. NPDC002543. Classification (NCBI taxonomy): domain Bacteria; kingdom Bacillati; phylum Actinomycetota; class Actinomycetes; order Kitasatosporales; family Streptomycetaceae; genus Kitasatospora; species Kitasatospora sp. NPDC002543. Next base: position 65,606 of record NZ_JBSFWR010000036.1, read on the forward strand.
GCCCGCAGCGCCTGCAGGGTGCGGGCGAACACCTCGCCCGCGAGGTCCTCGGCGGTGAAGCTGTCCCGGCAGCAGGTGCGGGCGTAGCGGCGCACCGAGTCGGCGTGCCGGCGGTAGATCTCCTCGTACGCGGTGTCGTCGCCGGCCCGCACCCGGGCGGTCAACTCGGAGTCGGAGGCGGGGCGCTCGCCGTCCACCGGGTCGGCGGGGGCGGGTACGGTCGGCCGGGCGGTCCGGCCGTCGCCGGTGAACGGTTCGCCGACGAACGCCTCGGGGGCGACGCCGCCGCGGCCCGCCGGGGCCTGCCCGGGCACCCGGCCCGGGGGCAGTGCGGAGGCGGAGAGCGTCTCGCGGCTGGGAATCCCGGCCTGGTCGGGGACGTGGCCCGCGGCCGAAGCCGGTGCGGCGCCCGGCACTTGGGGCGTCCCGCCGGCGCCGCTGAGGCTGCAGGGGCCCGTGGCGGAACCCTCGGCGGCATCACCGGAGAAGCCTCCGAAGTCGAGGCCGTACCCGTAGTCGTTCTGTTCCTCGGCACTCACAACGGACCCCAGATTCCACGACAGCCCCCGTAGTGTGGCAGGGCGCGCGGGAGTGCGTAGGCGCACGGTTCCCCGGCAGACGGCGCCGACGGCGCGCGAACGGCGCGCATCGGGACATTGGCTCCAACCACGGGCAAAGGATGGCATAGCGCAGGGACCGGCGGTAGCCGGACCGGCCGCCTTCCACTCCTCCGAGGGGCCGTCGCGGGGGCGTCCGCCCAGCGTGCGGCAGTGGGGTGTGCGACCCCCACACCCGGCGCGCGCACTCGGCCCGCGCGCCGGTCTTCCCTCCAACTCCCGTGCCCGCCGGGCGTGGCGGACCGGCCGGCCGACGCGGTCAGCGACCCCGAAGGCCGTCCAGCAGGATCTGCAGCAGCCGGTCCGAGGGGCCGGCGGCCGGTTGACCGTCCGTCTGCGGAGAAAACGGCGAGAAACCGCCGGCCGTCGGCGCGGAGACCGACGGCCGGGCCGCGTGCACCGGCACCGACGCGGTCAGCACCAGCACCACGTCCGACACCGTGACGCCCGGCCGCAGCTCGCCCGCCGCCCCGGCCCGCGCCACCAGCGCGGCCAGCAGCTGCAGCAGCAACCGGGGATCGGCGTCGGCCGCCGACGGCTCGACCGCCCCGCCGGAGCGGGCCTCCTCACCGCGCAGGTCGAAGCGGACCGCCGCGGGCTGCTCCGCCACCCGCTGCTCGGGCACCCGGCCCAGCTCCTCCGCGTACCGGAACGCCTCCGGCGGCAGCAACCGCCCGGCGCCGCTGCTCACCGCGCGCGCCAGGTAGCCGGCCAGCGCCTCCCAGGCGCCGTCACCGCCGTACAGCGACTCCCGGGCCTGCGCCGTCAGCCACGCCACCTCCTCGGCGGCGATCCGCTGGACCAGCACCTCCTTGCTCGGGAAGCGCCGGTAGACGGTGCCGACCCCGACCCCGGCCCGGCGCGCGACCTCCTCCATCGGCGCGCCGTAGCCGAACTCGCCGAACACCTCGCGAGCCGCCCGCAGCACGCTCTCCAGGTTCCGTCGGGCGTCCACCCGCAGCCGGGCCCCCGGCACCGGCGCGGTGGCCGGTGCGGGTTCCGTGCGGTACGGGACCGCGGCCCGCACGGTTCCCGGTTGTGCCGGCCCGTTCGCCGGCGGCAGGTCCACCGGGCCGCGCTGCTCGGGGACCGTGCCCGGTCCGGCCTGCGGCGCACCCGCCCGCCCCAATACCTGCTCCTGATCCATCATCCCAACTCTCCCCCGCAGGCGTCCGAAACCGGACCCTGTCGTCGCCCGCCCCTGCACCCCCCGGTGCAGCTCAGCCCGTCAGAAGTGACCCGATGACCCATTGCTCGTGCCGCCCGTCCCGTTCCGGTGACCACGGTTCGTGCCGCCGTGCCGGGTCCACGTCCGGCTCGGCGCGTCGGCACCGTCCGGGGCCTGGTCCGGGAACTACCCTTCCCCGGATGACCGTGCCCCAGTCGGGTTCTCACGCCAACGCTGGAACTGGCCGTAGTGGCCGCTCCACGGTGCGTCGCCGCCGATTGTCATGGCGACGGCCGCCCCGGTACACAATCCGACCATAGTTCACCACTCTCCGAGGCCGAAAGTGCGTCAGAAAGTCGCCCAGTAAGCACAACTGGCCACGGCGGTCACTCGCGTGGCAACCAGCCCCGTACGGACTGTGGACAAGACGACCCCCGCCGGTCCTTCATAGGGGGGCGTGATGGGGGGACACCCCCGGCCGCGGGGCGGCCGGGACGAAACGTCGCATCGGCAGGAGGTGCACCATCAGGATCCTGATCGCCGGCGGCGGCTGCGCCGGAACGGCCGCCGCACTCCACCTCCAGCGCGCCCTGCGGGAACGGCTGCGGCGCGGCGAGGTGGAGATCACCGTCGTCGAGCCCCAGGCCTACTTCACCTACCACCCGTTGCTGGCCGAGGTGGCCGCCGGCTCGATCGACCCGAGACACGTCGTCGTCCCGCTGCGCCGGGTCCTGCCGGACTGCAGGGTCCTCACCGCCCGGATCACCCGGATCGAACACGCCGCCCGGCGCGCCCTGGCCGACGCCGCGGGCCCCGGGGAACCCCACGCCCCGGTCGAACTTCCCTACGACGTCCTGGTGGTGGCCCCCGGATCGGTCTCCCGCACGGCGCCGGTGCCCGGCCTCGCCGAACACGGCCTCGGCTTCTCCACCGTCGGCGAGGCGGTGGGCCTGCGCAACCACGTCCTGGAGCAGCTCGACCTCGCCTCCGCCACCCGCGACCCGGCGCTGCGCCAGTCCGCGCTCACCTTCGTCTTCGTCGGCGCCGGGTACGCGGGCGTCGGCGCGCTCGCCGAACTCGAGGACATGGCCCGCACCGCCGTGCGCGGCTACCACAACGTCCGCGCCGAGGACCTGCACTGGGTGCTGGTCGAGGCGACCGACCGGATCCTGGCCGAGGAGTCCTCCGAACTCGCCGGGCACACCCTGGGCGAACTGCGCGAACGGGGCGTCGACATCCGGCTGCGCACCACCCTGGAGTCCGCCGCCGACCGGGTCGTGGCGCTCTCCGACGGGACCCGCTTCGGCGCCCGCACCCTGGTCTGGACGGCGGGCGTCCGGCCGTCCCCGCTGCTGCGCGAGACCGACCTCCCGCTGGACACCCTCGGCCGGGTGCGATGTCTGCCCACCCTGCAGGCCGTCGGGCCGGACGGGCGCGCCCTGCCCGGTGTCTGGGCGGCCGGGGACTGCGCCGCCGTACCGGACCCGAACGCGGACGGCGCTCCGTGCGCCCCCAACGCCCAGCACGCCTTCGCCCAGGCCGAACTGCTCGCGCGCAACGTCGTGGTGGCCCTGGACGGCGGGCCGCACGCCCCGGGTCTGGCCGACTACCGGCCCGGCCCGGCGGCCTGCTCGACCTCGCTCGGCCCGGGGCGGGCCGTCGCGCACACCAGGCGCGGCGGCAGGCTCACCGGCCGCCGGGCCTGGTGGCTGCACCGGGCCCGGCACCTGCGGCGGCTGCCGAGCGCCGAGCGCCGGGTGCGGGTGCTGATGGACTGGGTGCTCGGCGGGGTGTTCTCCCGCGAGCCGGTCTCGCTGGGCGCGATGGAGCACCCGCGTTCGGCCTTCGAGGGAGGGTTCGACCCGAGGCCCGGACGGCCGTCCGACACCGGACCGGATGCTCCCCGGTGACCGCACCCGCCGACCCGGGCCGTCGCCGGGCCGAACGGCGAACCGAAGGGTGCACCGGAGGGCGGATCGGGTGGCCACGCCGGGCGCGCGACTTCCGGAACCGGGCCTCCGCCTGACAGGATCAGCCCGACCCGGTCATTACCCCGTGTGCTGCTGCGTACACAAAAAGTGATGATATGTCTGGAAAACGAGGAAGCGGCCGTCGTTTGAACCTCATGCGCTGGAGCGCCCGGCTCACCGGAGCCCCCTGGCGTGCCCTCCCGCCCCACGGGACCGGCACCGGGGCCGGGGCGCCCTGCCCCGACAGCGTCGTCGTGCCCAGCCCCCGGGACCCGACCGGCCCCGCCGCGGGCGCCGAGCTCCTGGACCCGCACAAGCCGCAGAACCTGCGCGAGGTCCTCAACCGCATCCCCGCCCCGGTCGCCGTCACCTACGGTCCGCTCCACCAGCTCGGCTACGCCAACCGTGCGTACCGGGAGCTCTTCGGCGAACGCCCCACCGGACTGCCGGCCGCCGAGGCCCTCCCCGAGCTCGCCACCATGGGCGTCCTGGCGCTGATGGACCAGGTCATCCGCGGCGGCCGCCCGCGCAGCGTCAAGGCCCGCTGCATCCTCGGCCTCACCGGCAACCGCTACTACAACGTCTCCTGCGTCCCGCTCGGCACCGGGGAGAACGGCGACGCCCCCACCGAGGGCCCGCCCGCCGGCGTACTGGTCTTCGCCGCCGAGGTCACCGACCAGGTCCTCGCCGCCGCCCGGCTGCGCGAGGCGGAACGCCGCCAGCGCGAGGCCGCCGTCACCCTCCAGCGCAGCCTGCTCCCGCAGAAGCTCGACCAGCCGGCCGGCCTGCGGGTCGCCGCGACCTACCAGCCGGGCGGCGCCGAGGCCGCGGTCGGCGGCGACTGGTACGACGTCATCGCCATCGACGGCGGGCGCACGGCCCTCGTCATCGGCGACGTCATGGGCCGCGGCCTGCGCGCCGCCGCCGTCATGGGCCAGCTGCGGACGGCGGTCCGCGCCTACGCCCGGCTCGACCTGCCCCCGCACGAGGTGATGCGCCTGCTCGACGGCCTCGCCATGGAGATCGACGCCAACCAGATCGCCACCTGCACCTACGCCGTCTGGGACCCGCGGCGCCGCACCCTCTCCTACGCCTCCGCCGGACACCTCCCCGTACTGCTGCGCTGCCCGGACGGCACCATCCTGCGCAGCGAGGAACAGAACGGCCCGCCGCTCGGCACCGGCGGCGGCCTGCACGTCTCCCACACCCTGCGACTGCTCCCCGGGACGACCGGCGTCCTCTATACCGACGGACTGGTGGAACGCCGCGACGAGGACATCGACCAGGGCCTCGACCTCCTGGCCCGCACCCTGGCCGGTGCGATCGGCGCCCCCGAGGTGATCTGCGCCCGCCTGCTGCGGGCGATGGGAGTGACCTCCGAGCACGACGACGACGTCGCCGTCCTGGCCTTCCAGCTGCCGGCGGAGGAGAGTGCCGGAAATGCGCTTGCGCCGGTTGACTCGGCGGCTCCGGAGGTCTAGTGTTCTTCGAGCTGCCTGGCAGGGAGCACCGGACACGCATCTGCGCGGACGGTCCCGGGGCTGCCAATCCTCTGAAACACCACTTCCGGTTCGTGCCGGTCTTTCTCGCTTTCGCGTGACGGCCTGGTGCTTATTCGGTGTGCTCGTTTTATCGGGTTGCGGTCGGATTCGCTTTTCGGAGCGGGGATCGGCTAGAGTTTGAAACGTCGGACGG